>CAYQRA010000659.1:0-4291 GCA_964419315.1 uncultured Saprospiraceae bacterium
TTATAATATGTAAAGATTAAAAGAGCCTGGCATGAGCCGGGCTTTTTTTTGCTCAATTTTGATGGAAAAAGATCGAATCCAAAAGGACCATGTCCAATCGTTCTGCGAAGCAGTAGCAAAAGTCTATCTATTAGCTTTCGATCTTGACCAAATAGCCTTTTTTAGGATCAACTTTCCCATCGACCATTTCTAAATAAAGTTTAGACAAACTGTCCATGTCGGTAATAAACTCCAATTGGGTCAAGCTTTTCATATCATTGATAAAGCCGATGAGGGCTTCATTGAGCATTTGATTGGCACGCTCAGCTCCATATTCCTGATAAAAAGTCTTGAAATGATTGGGGGCAAAAAAGAATTGAGTATTGGGGATATTGGAGAACTTCCCAGCAGCCTTCCAATCTGTAAGTCCCACTAAGGCAATATGTTGAATCTGCTCTCCCAAAAATTCAGATAGGTTTTGCAGTAAGGCATGATTGCCACTCATATCAACCACTACCGTCTTTTTTGAGTCGATAGATGGGTAGTCTTCATAGGTAAAAACAGCATCATAGTAGCCTGTTCCTTGCACAAATTCAGCGTTCCTCGAAGAGGTAAGACCGATGATACTTTTGCCATCGGCGGCGCTTTGTTGTCTAAGGTTGAATGCTAAGGCCAAACTGGTTTTGGAAGATGCACTTGTAATGACAACTTGCTCGGCATTTAAAAATGCTTGCGATTTCAGGAATTGATAAATCAAAAAGGAAGTCGCAAAAAGGGGTTTGATGATGGGGGTATAGTTGTCTACGGCTGGATCTTGGGCGGACTCTGATTCTACTCGCAAATATTGGTTGTACACTGGTGCCATTTCTTGACGATGAGCTGCTCCATCAGAAAAGCCAAAAGTCTTCACTTTAGCTGGAGAAACAGTACAAAAGCTCGCCATTGGGAAATATCCATAATAGCGTTCGCCGATCTTGACTTCAGCATGTTTTGAATCGACTACTGTTCCATATCCCCATACCGGAATAATCCCATAAGGCTCCTCTGAAGGGAAAAAGTTCCAATATTTCAGTTTGAAGCCACTAACAGCATAAGTGATATTATTGGTGGTCAGCGCGTATTTGTCTATCGCAAGTCGGACTTCTCCTACTTGGAGGACTTTTAGCTCAGCTTGGGTAGATTCAACTTGATAAATATTGGCTTTTTCAACGCGAAATGTCTGGTTCATGCTAGTAGTTTTTATCCTGAGTCTTAAGATAATAAAGCCTTATTACAATCATACCTATTTGATACTACTCTTAAAGTGAAATAATCAGTTTGAGGGCTGATATTATGTAGATAATGAGGAGTTGGCTATATTCATATCTACTCGAAAGAGATCATAAATTTTACTCCCCTCAGGACTCTTTATGTTTGGCAGAAAACGCAGAAAAACCGAAGCTCAAGTTCAAAGCAAGATAGATACTGCCCGAAATCATTATGCCAAAGGATTTTTTGATGCTGGCTTGGAAGAAGCCATGCAAGCATACGAACTAGCCAAAAAGAAGTTAAAACCAGCGAAGAGTCGCTATTTCACTCATAGCTTATTATGCATCGCCGAAGGTTATCACTTTATCCAACTCTATGATGAGGCATTTAACTTTTATCAAAATGCGCTCAATGCCTTGCCCAAGCCCTATGAGGAATCTGATCCACTTTATATACAAGGTCTGAAAGGTTTCGGGAAACTCTATCGTGAGATGGGAGACCAAAATCAAGCAGATTTTTTGTTGCGAGGAATTGTGCGTATCCAATTAGAAGCAAAAGGCGACAAACATCCCGATTATGCGGAGGCTTTGTACGAAGTGTCAGAGCTTTACCGTCGGACTGGGCCAGCGATGATGGAGATGGCCTACGATTTTTTAGTAAGGCCAAACCAGATCGAAAAAGCCTTAGCAGGAAAAGATAACCTAGCCATTTATATGGCCTTATGGGCAAAAGGCTGTGTAGACATTGAGACTACTTTTCAACCAATTCAGCAATTATTGGAAAGTGGCGATGACCAAAAAAAGGCGGTCGTTTTATGGTTTTTAAGTGGAATTGATTTGTCTGAAACGATGCACGAATTGTCTTATTCCTACATAGATGCCCCTAACTTAATGGTCGCTAGTTTAGCTTTTGAAAATACTGCTTTGGAAGAATTGAAAAAAGACCCTGCCGCATTTGATAAACTCTTAAAACTTTGGGAACGAATTCCTGCCAAGGGTATAGATTTTTCTGGGAAATTATTTGATTGGTCAATTTATAAAGTCGAACCGTCGGAAGTCATGCGACAAATGGTCAATCTGGTCGGTGAAAAAACGCCAGAAAAGCTAAATCCCTATTACGATAAAATGGATTTGAGTAGTCGAGAATCCTTAGCTAGATATTTAACTGATAGAAAAACCTTTGCGCCTGTACATCGGGCGATGATTTTCAACTTTTTAAGTGATAGAGGGGAGTGGGTGAGAAGTTTGGCATTAAAGGCTTTAGAAAAATGGGAATTAGAGGGTGAAGAGAATCAGCAGATTGAATCTTTATTGACTCGGACAAGTGGTGATTTAAGAGTTGGAACGATTGCATTATTGTTTAAACAAAAAGATACTGATTTAATCGATAGTTTAGACCGATTATTGACTGCTAGAAATGTCAATCAGCGATTAGCAGGATTGGACTTATTGCGACAATTGGTAAAAAAAGATCGCTTAAATGAAACGGCTTTGGCTTTGGCAGCAACCTATCAAGAACGCTCCAAAATTTCTCAAAAAGCACAACTAATTCTATCTGATATTCTAGCGACTAACGAAGTCAACTATACCAAAGAAAACGGTTTTGGCTTGTATAGTCCAGCTAATTTAACTCGCTCGCCTAATCCAAAACCCCAACCACAATTAGATTTTGCTTGGGATGAAAAACGCATTTTTACAGCTATTAAAAAATTAGACGACCTGATTGCTGAACATAAAGATTATGAATACGAGGCGATTGGTTATAACCAAGAAAGGGAGATTCATTTATTAGGAAATAATTTAAGGCTTAAAACTTATATCTATGGGAAGAAGGACTGGACGCCTCGTCAAAAATTTGAAGAATTGCCATTGTATGAAATTTGGGAAAAATGGTATCAAGAAAGTGGTTTAAGCCCTTGGGATTTGAGGTTGATAAATTTTTCAAATGGCTACAATAAAGGTTATCATAAAGTAAAAGAATGGGCGGAAAAAATAGTCGAACAATTTTACCAATCTACTGATTTTCTCAAGAAAGCTATTACCCCAAGTTATGAATACCATCATCGCACACTTATTAGAATTTTGGGCGCAGTTTATCCAGTAGAACCTCGTTTGCAAACTGAATTGGATATTTGTGAGGACATTTTTGCGGCGATTCCCGAAGACAAATGGAACGAGAAAATAATTGACGAAGAGTATTGGTACAATGACCAAAGTACATGGCGAGAATTGGATGAATTTAATTACCTGAGAAACTTTGTCCGAGGGTATAGTGGATTAGAAATTTCGGGCGAATTTATTTCTAGACTTTGGCATTTGGCAAACTGGCGATATCAGACCAATACCCAACCAAGAGATGCTGACCGCCCGACCATTGAAGTGACGGCCAAGGCTTACCAAATGGGCGTGATTAATAAGGATGACCTTTATAGCAAAGTTTTTAATAGTGAAAATAGCTTGCGGGAATTGACTTGGAAAAACAGACAAGAATGGTTGGATAAATTTCCATTTTTAGAAGAAGTGTTAGATAAATGTCGTGCCCGAATTTTAGAAATTGAATTGAAAAGAGGAGATAGCCAAACCATCGTATCGAACTATGCTACGTCTTTGCATAGAATAGAAGGTATTCCTTATTTGATGGAAATCTTACAAGCTTTGGGTAAAGATACGATTAGCCAAAGTGCTTTCTATGGTGGTGGCAGTAATAAAAAAGAAGTGTTGAGTGTATTATTGCGACGAAGTTTCCCTAAAGAAGGAGAGACTTCAGCAGATTTCAAAGCAGCACTTTCTACAACCGAAGTTACTCAACAACGCCTATTGGATATAGCGATGTTCGCCCCACAATGGATTCCTTTTATTAGAGATTATTTGAAATGGAAAGGTTTGGAAAGTGCCGTTTGGTGGTTCCATGCACACACCAAAGATGCTGAATATAATCAAAGAGACCAGTTAGAAAGTGATATTAGTCGCTATTCACCGATAAAAGCGGAGGCCTTGATTGATGGAGCGGTAGATGTCAATTGGTTCTATGAGGCATATAAAACCATTGGAAAAAAACGTTGGGA
>CAYQRA010000660.1:0-4270 GCA_964419315.1 uncultured Saprospiraceae bacterium
AAAAAGTACCAAAACCCTTGTCAAAAAAAACTCCTCCGTCAAACAGTTTTTTGACCAGCCTCCCATCCCTTCTTTCAGTGAGGATTATTTTCACCACTTATTACTGACCTAGCTTAGTATAAAGAAAAGTAACAAAGAAGTAATATCAAACATTGATAAAATCAAAACTTCTAAATACTCATTTTTTTAACTCCTAAATAAACCCCTAAGGCTTTTCTAATCAACCGTCCGCAACATGTTCCAAATTTTCAAAAAAATAGCCATTCTCCCCATTCGATTTTATCAAGCAGCCATCTCTCCTCTGATCGGCCCTTCTTGTCGCTTTACACCGACCTGTTCTCATTATATGGTAGACGCTATTGAAGAATGGGGGGTATTTAAAGGGATTTGGCTGGGACTTAAACGAATTTTCAAATGCCATCCTTGGGGCCCACATGGGCATGATCCCGTTCCTAAAAAAACAAAAAAAAAGTAAAGAACCAGTGTGTTTTTTAGCTACATTGATCCTTTGAAGTTGTTTTAAATAAAAGGAGAATTACAAATAAAAGAAATGAATAGAAGACCTAGAAGAAATCGTCGCGGCAGTGCCATCAGATCAATGACTCGAGAAACACGTTTGAGTTTGAGCAATTTGATTTATCCATTATTTCTCATTGATGGGAAAGGAATTCGCAGTGAAATCCAATCTCTCCCTGGCAATTTTCGCCTCTCCTCAGAAAACCTTCTGCAAGAGATTGAGGAATGTTATCAACTCGGTTTGAGAAACTTCATCCTCTTCCCAGCGGTGGAGGAAAAGCTAAAAGACAAAACCGCAACCTACAGCTACGATCCTGCTAATTTCTATTTGAAAACCGCCACAAAAATCAAACAAGCATTTCCAGATTGTGTTTTAATTAGCGACGTGGCGATGGATCCTTATAGCTCAGACGGACATGATGGTTTTGTGCAAGATGGTCAAATTTTAAATGACGAAACCTTGCCCATCCTTGCCAAAATGTCGATCGCCCAAGCAGAAGCTGGCTTTGATCTTTTAGGGCCTTCGGATATGATGGACGGAAGAGTTGGGTTTATGCGGGAAGCATTGGATGCCGCCGGACATAGCAATACTGGAATCATGTCTTATACAGCCAAATATGCTAGTGCTTTTTATGGTCCCTTTCGGGACGCGCTGGATTCAGCACCAAAGGCAGGAGATAAAAAAACGTATCAGATGGATCCAGCTAATCAGCGAGAAGCATTGATTGAAGCAGAATTGGATACGGCAGAAGGTGCAGACTTTTTGATGGTCAAACCGGCATTGAATTACTTGGATGTTATTTCCTTATTGAAAAACAACTTTGACCTACCCATTGCTGCCTATCATGTCAGTGGAGAATGTGCCATGCTGATTGCGGCATGCCAAAAAGGCTGGCTCGATTATGAACAAGCCATGCCCGAAACCCTTTTGAGTATTCACCGAGCTGGAGCCGATGCCATTCTCACTTATTTTGCAAAAGATTATGCAAAAATGCTAGCGAAGTAATACCTTAGCTTATTCTAAATAATTAACTATGGATACAGATTTGCGAACACCAGTCACCATCATCACGGGCTTTCTTGGCGCAGGAAAAACAACCTTACTCAATCGGATCATTAGCCAAAATACGGACACTCGATTTGCGATTATTGAAAATGAGTTTGGAGAAACCAGCATAGACAGTGACCTCGTCGTTAGTGAATCAGAAGATATTTTTGAATTGGCGAATGGCTGTATTTGTTGCACCCTAAGTGGAGCATTGGCCGATACCTTAGCCAAATTGATCCACCGAAGAGAACAGTACGATCATCTTCTAATCGAATCCACCGGCATTGCCAATCCACAAGCAGTCGCAGCTCCTTTCTTAGCCGATCAAACGGTGCAACAATATTTTAGGCTCGATGCGACCTTATGCCTCGTCGATACCCCGCATCTCGAAGAAGCCTTAAAACTACGGCAAGAAGCCACGTGGCAAATCAGTGCCGCAGATTATTTAATTTTCAATAAAATGGATTTGGCTAGTCCTGAATTATTAGCCAAAACCAAAACAATAAGTGCCGCCATTAATCCTTTTGCTTTACAAATAAGTACCCAAAATGTCGACCTCGACAGTGCTCCCCTGCTAAAGGTTCAATCTTCTTCTCCCCAAATCATCGAGGCGCAAACTCAAGCCATTGCCACCGATCACGATCATCAGCATCAGCACATTAGCTCCCAAACCTACCACTTTACCGAAGCTTTTGATCTTCTCAAATTGCGCCATTTCATCAGTGTATTGCTGATGTTTCAAAGTAGTCGAATCTATCGAATGAAAGGGATTCTTCATATTTCCGGATTACCCGAGCGAATGATTTTCCAATCTGTTCAGCAGCAAACCGTCTTTAGCAAAGGAAGTCCTTGGGACTCCGACCGCCCAGCAGAAAGTCGACTGGTGGTGATTGGTAAAGACCTAAATCGCACTCAATTTGAAAAACGCTTAAAATCCTGTCTGGCTTAGGCTTCAGCGAAACATTATTATTCCTTTACTAGGCTCTTTTTCACTATTCAAACCAAGGCAACTCTCGGCTTTGGTATTTTTTTTGCATATCTATAAGTGCAGCTCATTTCCCTTTTGTTTAACACACTGAACTAACAGCCAATTTTCCCCTTTTCATTTTCCCAAAAGAGGCATTAGGCACAAATAGAGAGAATTTGAAACAAGTACTATTAGAAAAATGGGAATTCCTTTCTCAGTTGGGGATTAGTTCTAGTCACTCTAAGGAAGAGTCGTTTAAGATCTCTTCTATGAATAAACTATTGGGTATTGCTCTGTTGAGTTCTCTTTTTATTGTCCCGCTTGAATTATTATTGTCTACTTACACATTGGCCTTTACCCTGATGAGCTTTGTGCCCATAATTGTTTTTTCCCTTTACCTGTGTAAGCATCAAAAGCATCAAATAGCTTGGCATATTGTTCTTTTCTTTGCTAGCTTGATCATCGTTATTTCTCCAATCAGTGCCAGTCCAGCTCCATTTAATATTCTCTTTCTATTCAATACTTTTATTATTAATATTTTTCTGTTTGACAAAAAATCTTCTCTAAAATATTATTTCTGTTTTTACCTTTTGTCAATGCTTGCCTTTTGCTCGTTGTCCTTTCAGACAGAAGGGATCGAAGTGATCACTAATCCAATACTTTTTAATTCCTTAACCGTCTTCATCAATTGCATCATTGCTCTGGTAATTATTAGACTTTTCTTAAAAGAAAAAGAAGACAATCTTCAAGAAGCCAATTATAATCTTTCCTTGATACAAGCAACTTTAAACGCTACGATGAATGGCATCGCCGTTATCAATCGTGAAGGAAAAATCGACAACTCTAATGAAAGACTCACTACCCTTTGGAATATTCCTGATCGCTACTGGCAAAATGCCAATGCAGAAGTTCTTTTTGACTTCTTAGCCGAACAACTCGAAAATCCAAATCAATTACTACGCGACAAATTTCTCTATAAAGATCCAGTTAATGATACCGTATTTTTTGAAGAATTGAAATTAAAGAATGGACGTATTTTTGAATACCATTCGCATCCACAATTCTTGCAAGGTGAATTTATCGGCAGGGTGGTCAACTTTAGAGACATCAGCAAAAGTCGTAAGGCACAGGAATTATTAGAACAAAGTGAATCTAGGTTTCGAAGCGTTTTTCAAAACAGCCCTATTGGGATTGCGGTGGGAAAAAACAAAAAAAATCCTATGCAGCATATCAATCCAAGTTTTTGCAAAATGCTCGGGTATACGGAAGAAGAATTAAGGAAACTAGAAGTTAATGACATTACTTATGTAAAAGATCGGAACATTCAAGACAAACCAAAAGAGGCGGCACTGGCTGGAGGTAATAGTAATTTTTCTTTACAGAAACGCTACATTAAAAAATCTGGTGAATTGATTTGGGCCAATGTAAATGTTGGAGTAATCACCAATGATTCTAAAAAACACATTGGCGATGTTGTACTAGTAGAAGACATCACAGAAAAAATTGAGCAGGAAGAAAAAATCGCAGTTTTGGTAAAGCAACTTCAAAGTCAGAATGACTTATTGGAAACAGAAGTTCAGAAAAGAACCCAAAGCTTGCAAAAAATAAATGCGGAATTAATTCGCTCCAATGAAGACCTAGAACAATTTGCTTATGTAGCCTCTCATGACTTACAAGAGCCTTTGCGGATGGTTGGTAATTTTATACAACTTTTAGAAAAACAATAGACCAACCAACTA
>CAYQRA010000661.1:0-4268 GCA_964419315.1 uncultured Saprospiraceae bacterium
TTAAATGAGGGAACCGCTATAGCGGACGGGCAGCCTGAATTCAATGACTTGCAAATAAATCATCTGTCTATTTTAAAACAACTTCTGTTAGAACATTTCCTAAATCTAATTATTCTCCATCTCAATTCTGTATAAAAAACGACAAAACATCAACAACAAGGGCTTAAGCTCAAATTATAATAGACATAAATACCCATGAGCTCGTTTTTTTTGCGAACTTGACGCTTGATTTTCATTTTGTCCAGGCTATAATCAACACATTTGGGTGAAGGCTTATGCCTCAAATATTTTTTCTAGAAATCATAGATTTCTGGCAAATATCTTCGTATTGTTTTTCCTTCCTCACAAATGTTTCATGCATTTTTTACACACGTTACATTCCACTTTCCAAGATCTTGGTCTGGGAATGCATCACCTATTTTTTATGCTAGTAAAGATTTATTTAAAACCAAAAATTTCAATGATGAAGAAAAATTACTTGCTTCTCTTTTTACTATTTGCTTTGGGGCTAGATTTGCCTGCACAAGTACACATCAATGAGTTTTCTGCTTCCAATTTAGAAAGCTTCTTCGATAGCTTTGGTAGAACCGAAGATTGGGTTGAACTTTATAACGATAGCAGCAGTCCTGTGGATTTAAGTGGCTGGCATCTTTCGGACAAAGAAGACAAACCAACAAAATGGGTCATCCCCGATGGCGTAACAATTCCAGCCAATGGCTTTTTAGTTTTTTTCTGCTCTGGCAGAGATTTGCAAACGTCGAGTGGAGAACTACATACCAATTTTAAATTGACACAAACCAAAAGCAACGAAGTCCTTCTACTGACCAAACCGAATAGTAGTATTGTAGATTTGTTGCCCCTCGGCTTGACCTTAGTAGAACACTCGCATTGCCGAGAGTCAGATGGCAGTGATGTCTGGAAAATTTCGACCGCCCCGACTTTAGGCTTCAGTAATAATTTTTCATCAATGGTGGATCGCTACACCGTGGCTCCTTCGATGAGTCTCCCTGCGGGATACTATGCGGGGAACCAAACCGTCAGCCTTACCAATAACGAACCTAACTCTACGCTACGCTATACCACGGATGGAACCAACCCTAGACCTTCTTCTCCAGCCTATTCCGATCCAATTCCTATCACCGCTACCACCGTGATCAAGGCGCAATCGTTTAGCGATGATCCGGCGGTGCTTCCGGGGAAAATGGATTTCAATACTTATTTTATTGACGAAGATTTTTCTTTGGCGGTTTTTTCGGTCGCAGCAGATGAAGTCATCAATTTGGCTAATGGAAATGGCGACTTGATTCCAATTGGTTCTATAGAATATTTTGATGTAGATAAGCAAAGAGCAGCCACTTCTTTTGGTAGCTTGAATCGACATGGACAAGATTCTTGGGTTTTGGACCACCGAAGTCTCGACTGGGTTTCTAGAGATGAAATGGGGTATTCTAAAGCCGTACAAGCCCCACTTTTTTCTTTTTCGGATCGATCGGAATATCAAAAATTTATGTTTCGAAATTCTGGAGATGACAACTATCCAGCCATTGACGATGTTTGGCACCAGGGGAGTACGCACATCAGAGATGAATATGTGCAAACCCTCGCTCAAGAAGGAGGAATGAAATTGGATACGAGAGCAGTAGAAAGAGTGATTTTATTTTTGAATGGAGAATATTGGGGCGTATATGGTATGCGAGATCGACCAGTGGATCACGATTTTACAAAAGAATATTATGACCAAGGAAAATATGATTTACAATACCTTACTACTTGGGGAGATACGGAAATCCAATACGGTGGCTTTAAAGCACAACAAGATTGGGAAAACCTTCGAGACTTTATTCTCAATAGCGACATGAGTGATTCTTCAAATTATCAAATTGCGGAGGATAGCATCAACATGGTAAGTATGATCGATTACTTTGTAGCCAATCTTACAGCGGTAGCCTCTGACTGGCTCAATTATAATACCGGTTGGTGGCGTGGACGCGACCCTAATGGCAATCACAAAAAATGGGGATATATCCTTTGGGACCTCGATGCTACTTTTGATTATTACATCAATTATAGTGGTGTCCCCAATACCCAACCTGATGCAGACCCATGCGATTTAGAAGATATTGCTGATTTTATGGTAGATTTCTTTGATGGTTTTTATGGCCCTGATGTTGGACAACATGAAAAAATATTGCTCAAATTAATCGACGAAAATGAGACCTTCAGACAATTGTATTATTCTAGATATGCGGATCTGATGAACACCGTTTATTCTTGTGAAAACATGACGGAGACCCTCGACCGCATGTTGGATGTCATTCGTCCAGAGATGCCAAGGCAGATTGATCGTTGGGGCGGTACGATGGCTGAATGGGAATCCAATGTTCAAGATCTCAAAGATTTTATAGAAGAGCGTTGTACGCTTTTGGATGATGGAATGCTGGAGTGTTACAGCGAACTAAATGGTCCTTATGCGATTACCTTGATGACTCAACCAGAAGGCGTTGGGGAGATAGATTTCAACACTTTGGACATCGAAGCTTTTCCTTGGACTGGAGCGTATTTTGGAGGAATGGAAAACAAAATCAAGGCTAAAGTTTTCAATGAGTTTGAGGACGATTATGAGTTTAAATATTGGCAAAGCAAATCTGGCAATGTCATTTTCCCGGACAATTGGACGCGTCGCGCTAGCATCTCTTTGACCGCTACCGATACCTTGATTGCCGTCTTTGGTGCCCCCAATAAAGTTTCTACGGAGGACCTCGATGCAGCATATGCTCTTGACCTATTTCCAAATCCAGCCACGGATCAACTGACGCTCAACTATCGACTACAAGATCGCGAGCAAGTCAATATCGCCTTGTACAGTATCTTGGGTCAAAAAGTCATTGACTTTACGGAGGCCAGTGGCCAACAATCTCCGGGGACTTATAGCCAAGAACTTTCTCTAAAGGAAGTGGGAGTAGATGCTGGGCTTTACTTTTTACGCTTAAATATTGGGGAAAAAGAAAGAAGTTTTAAAGTAACTATTCAACGATAGAAAAACCATAAGTACTAAAATAATCAGAGCGTAATGGAAACCTGCTGGGCAGTAAATTTTCATTACGCTC
The DNA here is from genome assembly GCA_964419315.1 of uncultured Saprospiraceae bacterium. Classification (GTDB taxonomy): domain Bacteria; phylum Bacteroidota; class Bacteroidia; order Chitinophagales; family Saprospiraceae; genus CALLVY01. Next base: position 3,108 of record CAYQRA010000661.1, read on the forward strand.
TTTTTTTTGCTGTGCTGAAAAACCAACAGTTGAGACCTACCTTCCACAGGCAAGTTCAGCAAGGAAGAGCACTAAACCCTATTCAATTTTTTTGTAAAAAACTCAATAAGAAAATTCTCTTTTCTTAGCTTTCAAAGCCACATTGCCACCGGCTGCAAAACCATCCATCTCCGGTAAAACGTCTATCTTATCAATGATTCTCAGCTTCTCTATAATTTTACTTCTGACCTTTTTGCCCTGATCACAATATTCTTTTTCATTCGTATAATCAATGACGCCGACGGATAAATTATAATCATAAGTTTCCCAATCTACACAAGGCGTACCAGATTCTACCGTTGCACCAATCAACTGCCAATTCTCTTTTTGCCAACGGAAGCGGTGCGTATACCCCCATTTGATCCGACTACCACCGGATTGTCTTAGCACAATACAACCATTCTCTATCGCTACTTGATTAAACGGATCTCCCATCATGCCACCATTTTCGCTGGGCAATACGGCTCCTTGAGAGATATGCCAATTCACCCATTTTTCTTTTTCTTTTTTTAGAATGTGAATCTCTCTTTCGGTTCCCATATCAGTGGATCTAGAAGTGTTGTATACCAACACCTTTTCGTCAATTCCATCTTTATCCAAATCCCCAGTTGCTTCTCCCAGCACTTCCTTTAAAGATCCAGATGCTGGAGTATTCGGCCGCTGCACTGAGTCAACAAGGTGGGTGCCGAGTTCTTCAGATTCTGGTGCAGGGGAAGAAGGTAAAACAGTGCCCCCCGTTTCTTCGCTAGGACTTGAGGTACTATTGCTTGGATTAGAATTATTGGTACTACAGCCAAAAAATAGGATCAACAAAACGAATGGAATTATTATTTTTTTCATCTGTTTATTTTTGTTTTTTTAAATGCTTGGACAAAATAAACATTTTTTCATCAATTCGATTAGCTCCTTTAGTATTGGGTCGTAATTAGGTATTAGGTACTAGGTCGTAAGTAGTAGGTATTAGGTCGTAAGTATTAAGTATTAGGTCGTAAGTATTAGGTCTCTCAATTCGCGTAATTAAACGCGGTTGAGAGACCTACTACTTACCACCTACTACTTACCACCTAATACCTACCACCTACTACTTACCACCTACTACCTACCACCTACTACTTACCACCT
>CAYQRA010000662.1:0-4265 GCA_964419315.1 uncultured Saprospiraceae bacterium
GTTTGTTCTTCTTTTTGGTTGACTCACACACGGGATTTGTCAGAGAACCATAAAAAATTATGTCGTTATGAAAAAAATTATGTTGTTGTCAATTCTATTGACATGTTTGTTGGGCAATACGTTTGCTCAGAGTCTAAATTGGACTTGGAATAACTGTGACAAAGTTACAATATGGATTCAAGGTTACACAGATCCACTCCCAGGTGTTGATATTTGTACAATAAGAAATGCTTTCAGAGATTGTGGTTCTCCTACATTTCCAAGTTCTAGACCCCTAAAAAAAGATCGACTTAAAAAATATAAACTTCTTATTGAACAAAGGTTACGAGGGTCTGGAGGGGAATGGCTATGCTGTATAGATCGTGAACAAGATGGATCCGTTTTTATTTTTGAAGATTATACTAATCCCAAACTTCTGGAATTCCGTGTAAGGGCAGAAATACGAACTGCCTCTAATACTTCGGTTGTTAAAAAAAGTGGTGGTTGTGGAACAGTAGGAAGGCTAAAAGGTGATCCCATATTTACTCCTTGGGAAATATTCGAATTCGGTCAACCAGTACCCTCAGCGGTTATTGCGAATGTAAGTGGAGGTTGGCCATTTAGCTCCACTTTTTGTCAGGAAGACGTTGATGAAATTAATTTATTTGGGCAAAGTTCTTTTGCCGAAACCGGATACTTTGTTCATATTAAAAAGGTAGACGAAGGCAGCAGTAACCCTCAAGCAAGTCGTTGGTTCACTGGTCAGGCAGGAATTATTAATTTATTAGACGATGTTTGGACTGTTAATAGCCCCAATTGGACTTTTTGGCCAGGAGAATATGAAGTTATTTACGCTGTCAAAAAGCAAAATTGTAATGGATGGGTAGACCAACCTAAAATGTACTTCACTGTTCTTCCTAGCTGCCGCACCGGTGCCTTCGAATCAGAAAATGAAATCAGTCTCTATCCCAATCCCGCCTCCTCTATACTAACCGTTGAAAATTTAAATAGCAATGCAGAAGAAATGGAGTATGAGATATACGGAAGTACAGGTCGTCTGTTGAATAAAGGAATGATAGCTAACAAGAATAACATAGACATTCAGGATTTAACCAATGGCACGTATATGCTGAGAGTCATTATTGAAGAAGAAGTCATTACCAAGAAATTTATTGTTTCCAAATAAGGACTACTTCAGTTTGTAAATACTACAAGTCTCTACCTCAAATGATCTAATGGAGACTTGTAGTATTTAATTATTAGCCAACAACATTTCCCATGATACGTCTTTTGATAATTATTCTTTGTTGCTCTACCACTCTAAATGCGCAGGTTCCTATCTCCAGGTGTCTGACGGATGAATTGTTTGCTCGACAAATAGAAAACCCAGAAACTCAGGAGAGGGTGGAGGAAATAGAAGTTTCCATCCAACATTGGATCAAAGAGAATAGAGCTACCGGAAGAGGTACGATTAGCATCCCCGTCGTCGTCCATGTAGTGTGGAAGGAATTGGCTGAAAATATTTGTGCAGAGCAAATACATTCTCAAATAGAAGTTTTAAATGAAGATTTTAACAGAAGAAATAATCAGTCCATCGTTCCTGAGGAATTTAAAGACCTCATGGCGAATGTGGGCATTGAATTTTGCCTAGCAAAAAAAAATCCCGAAGGACTTAGAACCAATGGAATTACCAGAACCCAAACCGATCTTGAATTTGTTGGCGAAAAATCCGCTATCTTTTATTCCGCAGAGGGAGGGAGGGATGCTTGGGATCCTGCTCGGTATTTGAACATATGGTTGGGAAATACCCATAAAGAATTATTAGGTTATGCCAAAATGCCTGGCGCTTCGATCCCGGCAGAAGATGGGGTCGTAATCAATCCAAAATACTTTGGAAGAATAGGAACGGCGATTAATTCCAAACCCTATCATTTAGGGAGAGTGGCCACCCATGAAATAGGACATTACCTAAACTTGTTTCATCCTTGGAATAGGGAATCTGGGAATTGTGATTCAGATGATTTGGTGGAGGATACCCCCAAGCAAAAAAACAGCTATATCGGATGCCCGAGCCAGCCCCAATTTTCCTGTGGATCAATGGATATGGTGGTAAATTTTATGGACTATGTAGATGACGATTGTATGGCGATGTTTACCAATGGTCAAAAACTACGAATGATTGCAACTTTGGAAAACTATAGGAAAGGTCTTATCGAAAATGAGGAAGCCAACTGTAATAGTCGTTTGTTAATTAGGGACTCAAACTTTATGGACGTTAAGCCCAACCCCGTATCCCACTATCTAAATGTTAGCTTTGGTTTAGCAGAATCAGAGATGGAAAGCACCCTTACTTTATTCGATTTAAGTGGCAGAAAAATACAGGTATGGAGCAATCCGGAGAATGATTTTACCTTCTGTGTGTCTGAATTTACCAATGGAATTTATTCCCTTGTGTTATCAACAAACCAAACTTTTCTTAGTAAAAAAATAGTGATCCTACATTAGAATAAAGTCTATTAAGGGCTCTCAGTTTTTTACAAAGCGCCGCACCGCACCTTGTCCATCTTTTTCCAACATCAAAACATAAAAACCCGCCGTCCATTGCGATAGGTCAATGGACTCAATGCCTCTTTGTTCATAAACTTTTTCTCCCAAATAATTAAAAATCTGAGTTCGACTATTTTGCCATTCCGATGGAATATTTTGCAATTGCAAAAAATCACTAACCGGATTAGGACTAAGTACAAATTTGGCAAGAGCAGAAGGCTCTTCCAATGGCAATCGATTATTGACCACCAACAAAGTAAAATATTGACTTTTGCTAATAACGATTCCATCTCGTTTTTCTATCAAACAACTGACATGTGAAAAAAGGCCTTCAAAAGGTGGATTGCTCCAAACCAAACTTCCATTATTATTAAACGATACTTGAATCGCCGGACCAGTTGAAATGAATTCGTCCAATTTTTGATAAACACCAAGTTCGGGAACACACAAAGACCAAAATAAACTGTCTCCTTCGGCGTCTGTGGCTTGCGGTGAATGGAGGCAAATATCGGTAGAACAAATCGAAGAAGGAACGGTAACTTCTGGAGTCGTATTGAGAAATTGGTCTTGTTCGTCTCCTAAGAGAAAAGAGGTATTTAATTTAAATGGATTGGTCAATCCGGAAGATAAATTGATTAAGTCGCCCGCCCAGCAACAAGCCACCACATTGATATCCACCATGCCCTTGTTTTGATACTCGTGGAAAGTCTGCATCTGAAAATGACGGGTATCAATCTCCGGCCATTCGGCGACTTTCGAACTCGACCAATCTTCACAGCTACCATCTCCCCAGCACAATTCAAATTGTGGGGCATTTGCATGAATATTGGTGAAGAAATTCACCGTCACCCGTACGGTATTGGCGCTGAGTTGCTCCACTCGCATATTACCTGCTCTGATTGTCTTGGCAGTACTTATTCCTTGAAAAGTAAATAGGCATACGGCTAATAGGAGGAGACTTTTATTCATCTAGTTAAATTATTTGAACTTACAAAATACGATTAATCCTCCAAAAAGGGTACTCGTGGAGCGCAAATGCATTTAAAAATGGTAGAATAAGGATGGGGAGAAATAGCAAAGTAGAAAAAATTGCAGCAATAGTACAGGTCGTTTATCCTTCGACTTAGCTACTTTGGTCAATTTTCCTCCAATAATTAATAACAATTGACTGCTTTCTGCGTATTAATAAGGTTCTAGAGAGCAGAGGTGCTTGTCGCTTCCATATATTTTGGGGCTATCGACCAATTAAATAAATCAATAAGATAATTTCTCTCTCGTATTTCCAACATTGCCATCAATTGCCTTATTTTTGCCACCCTATGCAGTTTTTACATCCCACATTTTTATACGCACTACTGGCTTTAGCCATACCGATTATCATTCACCTTTTTTATTTCCGACGTTTTAAGAAGGTCTATTTTACCAATGTTCGCTTTCTCAAAGAAGTAAAGGAGGAAACGAGTGCTCGGCGAAAATTAAGAAACCTATTGGTTTTATTGATGCGTCTTTTGGCTTTGGCTTTTTTGGTTTTGGCATTTGCCCAGCCTTTTATCCCAAAAGACACGGAAGTAAAGAAAGGAGAAAAGGCCGTTAGTGTATTTATCGACAACTCGTTTAGTATGAGTTCTTTGAGTGAGGATGTACCTTTGATTGAGAAAGCGCGGCAAAGAGCGCGAGAAATAGTAGAAGCCTATGGAGTAGAAGATCGTTTTCAGATTTTGACCAATGATTTTGAAGGT
>CAYQRA010000663.1:0-4262 GCA_964419315.1 uncultured Saprospiraceae bacterium
GCCAGGTCCACCAAGAGCGATCGCAAGTGCCACACCAGCAATATTACCATTACCTACTGTTCCAGAAACAGCAGTGGCCAAAGCTTGAAAGTGGGTTACTTCTCCATCTCTTCCTTCATCGGCAATGGTATCTACTAAATCTCCCTCTACCATATTGACATTCGCCTTGCTGTCTGTAGCAGGTTTGTCTACCTCATCATACTTTCCTCTTACTACATTAATGGCAGTCCCAAATTTGCGAATATTAATAAATCCAAAGATAATGGTAAAGAAGGCGGCCGCAAATACCAAAAGCATCAATACAAATGGAGTTCCTCCAATAGAGAAAAATATGATACTGGAAAAGAAATCTGAAATCGGTTTAAATGCTTCATCAATCATTTGGTCAAATCCCTTTTCTGGTTCTTGAGCAAATGCTAGGATAGGTAGGACTAAAGTAAGAAAGGTGAGTAAAATACTTTTTTTCATAGTAATCTTATGAGGTTTAGTTTGAAGTTGGTTAAAAAGTCGTGATGAAATTATTGATAAGTGACTTGCAATGACTTGTCAAGAAATCATTGAGGGCTTTTTTAAATAACTTCTTTGTCAAAAAATGAAGGGAGTTGGTTATGTTTTGGCTGTTTGGCCCATTAAAAAATATTACTCCTTTTTTAAAATAGCTGCGTTAAGGTATCCACTTATTCTAACATATTCAAAGGATCAAGGGTAAAATTTGGCGAAGGAAGTCTGAGTCATAAAAATTTCTAGTTGAATTGACTCTGTTTTTTAGGCTTAAATAATGCTGGTTCATTGATCATTCTGTGACCAAATGATTAGGCCCTGGAAAGGATTCCTTAGCGGATATGCAGTATATAGTCGGAAGTCTAAGGGAAAAGGTTTTTACATTCCTAAAACCATTTATCCTATTATCCAAAAAAACAATCAAAGGATTGGGTTCACCTCGTTCTTACTTCTTCTAAGTTGCTTGGTCAAAGAGCTAAAATACTTTAGAGAAGTCGAAATTGGCAAGCTATTTGCAAACTATTGACAGTAATTAGTAAGCCCCTCTTTTAATAGCTCCCCTTTATTTATTTCGTTGCGTACTTGAAGTTTATCGGACTTCATGAGCCACACTTTTTGAATTTATTTCCCCCCACTGTTCTATAGATAATAACCAGTTGACACAATCTAATCACCTAAATACTAACCAACATGAGAGAGCAATCAATTGACAAAGTTCAATTACAAAACAGATCACAAGTTTTATCTAAAAACCAACTGATAAAATTGAAAGGGGGAACCGATGCCACTGATAGGGGAGGCGATCCCGTACGTGATATTATTATTGTAGATGACCTCGGAGCTTAAAAATTAAAATAATGTAAATAAATAGAGCCCAACAAGTTTTCTTGTTGGGCTTTGTTTTTTGGCAATAGCCAAATTTTATATTAATAACTTAGGGGTTCTATTTTTCTTTCAGAATCATCCAATCAGATGGACTAAATCAATCCTGCTAGATCACCACCTTTTGCAAATAAGCGATCAACTCGTTCTGTGATTTTAGGATCCCTTACCAACTCTGGCGCATGATGGGGCTTTATTCGAGCATCAATAATCAGTGGGCCATGACAACCCCAATGTTTGTTTTTATGAAAAGCTTTGACACCATAAATATCATGAGATGGATTGGCTCTTGTGTAAGTTACCCAAACAAAATTATTGGTAGTTTGACTAGTGAACTTCGAATCATTCGCTAAGACAATCAACGGAATTTGCTCTAACTCAAAATGCTCTAATTGTTGGCTGAGTTTTTCTACTTCCTGCACCGCTTGCTCGTGATTAACATAAGGCATACTTTTTAAAATTAAAATCCCAGATTGGAAAAATTGAGGATCAGAAAAACCATCTGGTAATTGAAAGGTATCAGGCAGCGTGCTGGACAATGTTCTGAGTGGAGCACCACAACAAGCCATAACGACCTTAGACCCCGCATTCCAACCATCTCCTGAATAATCAAGGGTGTCAATAGTTGTATTGGTATGAAAATGTAAATCCCTTCGCCAATCTATTCGTTCCAATACATGTTTGAAGAAAGCTGGAATATCATGTGCATTTAATTTGGGATCATCATCTTGTGCCGCAATGATCAAAAACTTGGCAAGCGAAGTTTGTCCACTACCCAAGATCCGATTCGCTTGCGCCAAAATCTCTTCTGGTTTTCTTTCGCGGAAAGGCATGTATCGCTCACTCCCAATAGCCAATAAAAGCGGATGCACTCCAGCCGCATCCACTGCATTGATTTGTTTGACCCCCGGGAACTCGGTAGAAGTTAAGGGTTTGACGATCTGATGAATAAGATAGCCAAAGCTCGAATCCTCTTGTGGCGGTCGACCCACTACGGTGAAGTGCCAAATGGCATCTTTGCGATGATAAACCTTATCTACATCCATCACCGGAAAATCATGCTCTAAACTATAATACCCCAAGTGATCCCCAAAAGGCCCTTCTGGTTTTTTAGCATTTTTTCGAATGGTACCAGTGATTACAAAATCGGCATCGGAAGACAAGACCCAGCCATTTTTTTGCAAATACCTAAATCGTCGACCACCGAGCATTCCTGCAAAGGTCAATTCCGAAAGCCCTTCTGGTAAAGGCATGATCGCAGAAAAGGCATGAGAGGGTAGGCCACCAACAAAAATGGAAGCTTTAAAAGGCAAATCAGATTTGTTATACTCCGTATGGTGTACCCCAATTCCTCGATGCAATTGATAGTGTAAACCAATTTCTTTGTTCGTTTCGTATTCATTGCCATCCAGTTGAATTCGATACATCCCTATATTGGTCTTCATGACTTTATCTTCTCCTGGTGGTAAGGTGCAGACTTGTGGTAAAGTGACGAATGCCCCACCATCCATCGGCCATGATTTGACTAGCGGTAGCTGGTCAATGGTCGTTTCCCCATAAGTGATAGGAGCGCCAAATCTACTTTTCATAGGTAAAGCAGAGAGTGCGGTGAAAGGAGCAGAAAGGTACTTTAAGGGGTTTTGTAAAAGTCGGGTAGGATCGGCTTTAAGATCAACTACTTTTTGTACTTTTTTTATCGTGTGTCTGAATAGAAATTCTGTTCTTTCAAAAGTACCATAAAGATTAGACGCTGCTTGGAAAGGACTTCCCTTTACTTTCTCAAACCAAAGCGCTGGACCCTTAGCATCAAAAACTCGGCGATGGATTTCGGCCATTTCGAGATTGGGATCAACTTCTGTTTTTATCCTTTTGAGGTGTCCATTTTTTTCCAAGTCGATTAGGCAATCCCTTAAGCTTTTATAACTCATTCCTTATTTGCGTTGATTAAAACTAAAATTCAAAATAGGAAAACGCTGTTGCATACAGAACGTTTCTTTACCTGTTTAAAGTTAACAGAAGAAATTAAAAAGTGTTGGAAGAAAAAGGATTTATAAAAAAGGGAGTCTTCTCGAGTACTACTTAAAATAAATCGCGATTCAGTGGATGAGCAATAATCGCTAAGGCTATCAGGCTGGAGGAGTCCTTGATTAGAGTAAAAATTCATTCCTCACAATTCAACGAAACTTAATTTACAATGTACTTAATCTATAATATAAGAGGTTCTGGCATCTTTAAAACGATCATCTTTCAATAATTCCAAAAATGCTTCCATCGATTGGGTGGAGCCTTGGTCTAAGGCCATATTAATCGCCCAAGTAGGAATGCTTCCTGCTGGATCTGAACGGAGTACATAGTCCACATCAATCATCCCATTAGAAAGAGGAGTAAATTTCCAACTGTTGGAGTGATCTTCAATTCGAACAAAGCCATCCTTGTCAGGCATGTAGTCTTTAATGGCTGTTGTGGTAACGGTAACGACTTTTGTATTTGGATCTTGGATCGTAACTGATTCAGCAATGAGGTCTCGATCCGTCAAGGGCCACGGAAAATCAATGGCTCCATAGTAGATGCTTTCTGAATCACTAATTTGATTGAGAATGGTAGCTTCCTTAAAACGGTAAATCCATTCCATATAAACCTCGGTATCATTTAGGAGGGAAATGATACTTTGTAGGCTAGCATCTGTTTGGAAAGTCATGCGCAATTCCTTGATCTTGGAATTTAAGGTTTTACGAGTGTAGACCTTAATACCGCTTTTTTCTTTTCTTAATACCCAATCACTGTCCACTGGGGCAGTTGGGATCATAAAAAGAAAGGCAAATACGAGGCTTAGAAGTGGTAGTGGCTTCCTCATTTTGTTAAAAAGGTAATAATTGTTA
>CAYQRA010000664.1:0-4255 GCA_964419315.1 uncultured Saprospiraceae bacterium
TTCTTTTTTCCAAATCAATTTAAGGCCTTACTATTTTCAAGGGAAAGAGGCAAAAAGCGTTCCCTCCCAACTCCCTTTGAGGCAAAACTTTTACTCCAATTCCCCCTAAGCAAAAAGCACATCAAAGCGTCCTGCAAAGAGGCATTAGGAATGCCAAGAAATCCATTATTATTCGTAAAATTTGGTTTACGCATTTTAGATAAACAGCAGAGAGTTCATAAACCGATATTGCTTATCAAAGACTTCCATTCTTTAATTGGCTCCAAGCAAAGTAGAGCACCATAGTGCTCCTATTTGACCGAAAAAAATCCGATCAAAGAAAAATCCTCAGCTTTTACACTGAGGATTTTTCATTTATCAATACTTCAAAATTTCCACCTAAAATCTACGACTCCAATTCCTTAGAAGGCATCCGCCCCAAGTACTTATTAATCGCCTCCGTTCTATTTTGCACATGCAATTTTTGATAGATCTTATGAATATGTACCTTTACGGTACCGATCACAATCCCTAACTTGGCAGCAATTTCTTTATACAATAAGCCTTGTGACAAGAGATTCAATATTTCATTTTCTCGGTTACTCAACAACTCGAGCTTTTTGATTTCTGTCTTAGGATTGGTAAAGAAAAAATCGGTCACCTTGCGCGCAATAGCCGAAGACATAGGAGCTCCACCTGCTACCAATTCGCGCACTGCGTCAAGGATGACCTCTTCTTTAGGCGACTTGAGCAAATAGCCACTGGCGCCAGCTTTTAACGATTCAAATATTTTATTATCATGATCAAAAGAAGTATACATCATAAAATGAATATCAGGTCGTAAAGATTTGATTTGGCGAACACATTCGATGCCATTTTTTCCTGGAAGTTCAATGTCCGCAATAACAATATCTGTATCCGATTTGTGTAGAAATGCAATTGCATCTTCTGCATTTCTATAAGTATTTTGGCACGTAAAATCTGGTGCCTCTTCGAATACAGATTGTAAAAATTCGAGTTCGTCTAATCTATCTTCAATAATCGATATTTGGGTTGTTTTCTTTTCCATTTTCTGTTTTTTTAATTTTGTTAAATTAGGGGATGGCACCTTCATCTGGCAAAGGGATCTCAAAAATCAATCGAGTGCCATTATCATCTTCTATACGTAGTTGACCTCCGATCTTGGTCATTCTATTTTCCATATTCTTAAGTCCATTCCCAAATCCATTTTGACTTTCTTTCTCTATCCCCTTCCCATCATCTTGTATTATAATTTTCAAACCATTTTCCCATTGGAAAGAAACTTCTACTTCTTTTGCTTGAGCATGTTTGACAATGTTATGTGCACTTTCTTTTACACAAAGAAAAATATGCTTTCGCTTTTCTCCGCTAATCGCAACATTAGGGATTTGAGCTGGAATATTGGCACGACAATTCAATTGATGGGCATCAAAATATTCTAGCACAAACCTTCTGGTATAGGCGATCAACTCTGGAAGTTGTTCATAACTATTATTCATTGCCCAAATGATCTCTCGCATATTTTCACTCGACTTAGAAGCATGTCCTTCTGCTTTCTTAAGCAAACCTGATATGTTTTCAGAGAGTTCATTTTTCTGCACCCTGCGCAGGAGAATCTGAATGGTATTCAGCTCTCCTCCCAAATCATCATGCATCTCACTACTGATCCTGTTGCGTTCTTTCTGTATCGCATCTTTCTTTTCTTGTTCTCTTTCAAATTTTAGACGTTGGTCTTCTTGTTCTTTTTCAAAAGCTAAACGTTGTTTTTCTTGTACTCTCTTAAACTTTAAGCGTTGCTTTCTCGCATATAGCCAGACAACCAGACAGATCACACCTACAAATAATAATAATCCCAAAAGTAGTCCCTCAAAGGTTTTCCAAAAAGGCCAGGCAATATTAATTTTCAAGGTATACATCTCTCCTTTGATGCCATTGGCGTTACATCCCTGAATATTAAGCGTATAATCGCCCGGGAGAATATTAAAAAAGCTGATCGGATCTCCATTTTGAACTCTTTGCCAACCTTGTCCATAACCTTCTAGTTGATAATGGATCGTACTTAATTTGGGTAAATAACTATTGATCGCAGCGACGTTGAACACTAGATTATTTTCGTCATGTTCAAAGGCCAAAGGTTCTTTATTATTTGAAATATTTAATTTATGGACTTTATTATTAACTTTTAGTTCCTTAATTTTTATGGTCGGACCAAAAGGGTTAGGACGAATAGAATCTGGATGAAAAACAACTAAACCTTGATTAGAACCCAACCATATTTTACCATCGGTTGCTCTGATGTGTGCAAATAAAACAGAGAATTGATCAGAATGAATACCATCTTCTCGGCGAAACTGCCAAGATTCTTTTTCTTCAATGTTATATCGCCAAAGTCCTTTACTCGTAGACAACCAAAGGTGGCCATTTTCATCTCCAGTAACGTCAAAAACTTGGGTCCTCCACAATAAATCTTTTTCACTAAATGGGCTGATAAATTTATGTGTTTTTTCCTCCAAGAAAAACAAGCCCTCTTCCGTACCGATCCATAAGACATCAGATTTTTCTTCTTTCCAAATAGAATAAACATTGAAATCAATTCTTATCTCTCCTGGTTCTTGAGGGATCCCTTGCCCTTTATTATAGATCTGTAAAACATTGTTATTATTAGGGTAATAGACAAAGGAATCACGGTCTTCAAACATTTGAAAAAGCTGCGAAGTTCCAGAAGCAATGATCGTATCTTTGACATAGAATTTTGAATCCTTTTGATCAAAACTCAATAAAAGAGTTCCTGCATCTGTCAAAATTAGTTTTTCATTTTTAGACAAATGAGCAAAGTCATATATTTTCATATACCCTGCATCAAATAGGATTTCTGGAAAATTTACTCCATTTGAAAAATGATATATGTACCGATCACTTACTCCCCAAACCAAGCCCTCCCTATCTACACTGAGTTGACGAATACCTTCTAATCTCTTTTTATCAGAAAACTTTGATCTTTTTGATTCATCTTTAGCTTGTGGCGACAAACTCCCGTCTTGTTCAAAAATAAAAATTCCTTCTTGCTTAGTCGCACACCAAATCCTTTGTTCTCCATCTTCTACCAAGGAAGTGACTTTAGCTCGATCTGTCCCAGCTTTAGCCAAAGGGTTTTCAAAAATATTACGATAAATCCAACTGTTCTCTACCCCATCATTTGCATCACTAGATATCCAAACATGTTCATCCGTGGTGATATAAATTTGCCGAATATCGTTACTAACCAATTTGCCGAATTGATCTTGAGAGACAGGCTCAGAAAATTTATCTTGCTGGATATCATAGAGTAAAAAACCCGAATTTTTAGCGACAAATAACAAGAAGTTTTCTTTAAAAGAAACACCATCTACCACTTTGTCTTTTCTATCTGGCAATAGACGAAGTATAGGAACAGGATCTTGAGGATTAAATTTAATGAGTCCATGTTTGGAAAGTAACCAAACCTCTGTAGGGGAAGTCACTATCGCCTCAAAGATTTTTATTTGACTAATTCGCTTCTCAGGAAAACCTTCCCTCAATAAGGTATCTATGGAAGAGGTACCGTTCTCCTCTATTTGAATCCATTCAAACCCTGATCCATTTTCCCACAAGCAAGCATAAATGTTTTTAACAGTCCCATCTACTAAAGTGTCTACTGCAAAACGAGCTCCCTTAGTTTCTCTTACCTTTCGATATTCCGCAGAATGAATATTATAAGTATAAATATCGTTGCCAGCCTTTAGCCATAAGACACTATCTTTTTCCAAATGGATTAGACTGTATGCAGCCTTAATCGTATCCTGACTTTGTGGATCCACCAACCGGAAGGAAGAAAAGCAATCCTCTTTCCAACGGTAGCAATTAAAATAATGAAAAGTAGAAAACCAAAGATCACCTTTGGCATCTTCCAGCATCGTACTCTGAATATACTTACCTTTAATTCCTTTCTCTTCCTTTGATCCATGTGGATAAAACTGCGTTTCCAATCCATCATATTTATGCCAGCCTTCGAGGGAACTGAACCACATAAACCCTCTGGAGTCTTTAAAGATAAAATCATTATAGACAGGACTGAGACCATCTTTTAATCCAATTTGATCAAAAGACAAATGTAGCGGTTGAGCGAAGCTCATCCCTGCTGCGAAAAGCCAGAAAAAACCAAGAAACCAAATGCGCATCAACAGAGTTTATTCTAAAATAGTTTTATGTGATAAAAATGAAGGATTTTTGCACCAAT
>CAYQRA010000665.1:0-4248 GCA_964419315.1 uncultured Saprospiraceae bacterium
ACCGTTATCTAATTGATCTGGTGTAATTGTTGCTTGACCTAAAGCATCTAATTGTACGGTAATATTTTGACACACAGCAGTTGGAGCTGTTGCGTCTTCTACTGTAATTGTTACCATTTCGCTACTACTCGTGCCACAGTCATCGGTAAAAGTCCAAGATCGCGAAATGGTGAAATTATTTTCACAAACCCCCGGAATGATATTTTCCACAAAAACTAAATCAACCATAGCATCACAATTGTCCGTAGCGCTTGGTTCGCCAACTGGCAATGCCGCCTCGCAAGAGACTAGGGTATCTCTTGGAAAACCACTTAAGGCAGGAGGTGTGGTATCGACAATGGTAAGCGTTTGGCTACTGGTATTGGAATTTCCACAAGCGTCGGTTGCAGTCCAAGTTCTGACGATCGTTTGATTGTCAGCGCAAGCACCACCCATGACTATTTCGTCGAGGGTAATTACAGGTGCTGTATCACAATTGTCGGTAGCAGTTGGATTGGCATTTGGGACGGCCTCATCACATTGCAATATGGTATCTGCTGGAACGAAGGAAAATATCGGATCGGTGGTATCGGTAAAGCTTACTTCTTGAATCGCAACGTTGGTATTGCCACAATCATCACTGGCGGTCCAGATTCTTTCCAGAATAAAAGTATTGGCACAAACTCCTGGAATTGTATTTTCTGTATAAATCAAATCGACGGTAGCATCACAATTATCAGCAGCCGAAGGCGTCGTAGTTGGAACCGCTTGATCACACTCTAAGCTGATTGCGGGGGGTACGTTAGTAAACATTGGTGCGACGGTGTCGATCACCGTAATTACTTGGGTGGCCATGCTACTATTATCACAATTATCGCTAGCCATCCAAGTTCGAGTGATGACGGATTCTTGCGGGCATGCTCCGGGGAGAACCGTCTCCTCAAAACTAATATTAAGGTTCACATTACAAGCATCGATTATCGTCGGTTGGGTTAAGTTGGGAATATTATCACAATCAACGGTAATGTCACTGGGTACTCCAGTGATATCCGGAGGTGTGGTATCTTCTATTTTTATAACTTGAATCTGCGACCACATACTATCAGAACATAGATCCATGATATTCCAAGTACGAATGATTTTCCGCAAACAGGAATCCGCGAAATAATGGTATTCATCCAAATTGCTAATTCCTAATAAACGGCAGTTGTCCGAAGTCTGTGGAAAGCCCGTAATTCCAAAATCCAATTCTTGTCCACATTCTACCGAAACATTGATCGGAGGAAAAGTAACTTGTGCGGGGGTATTATCTTGCAGGAGGATCGTCTGACTACAAGAAACGGAACGACCAGAGTGATCTACAGCCGTCCAAACTCTAGCGACACTTCCTACACCACAGGGATCAAGGTTGCTGACATCATTAAAGTATAGCGTATCTAGTTCGCAATTGTCAAAAGCAGTGGCAACACCCGTCAAACTAAGGTCGGTAAAATCTTGGGTACACTCTAGGGTAACATTCGCAGGGCAAGAAATCACTGGCGCCAATTTATCTTCGATATTCACCTCAGACATACAGTCATTAAAATGTCCGTGCAAGTCTCCACCGGGTCTCATCCGAATGGGATTGATTGGTCCATCTCCGGGATCAATATCGAAAGTTCTCAAAACCACCATGTGATTACTTATCATTCTATCTTCGCAGCAAAAGGCTACATAATCATCAAAATAAATTTGATTGCCGAAGCGATTTCCATTATCATCTCCATTTTCCAAATCACAATTACTTTGATTGCTATTGGAGCCATCCGTTGTTCCCAAAAGGTCATTCATCCGAATCACCTTATAATAAAGTAAACCACAATTATCGTGACTCAAATCATCAAAAGAATTGGGCAATACTCGTACCGTCCCATCTATAGTCAAATTGGAAATCAGGAAAGAAACACAAGTCGCTGTGGGAGGAACTTGATCCTCTACCGTTAGATTTATGGTAGCAATTGTAGAATTGCCACAGCAATCAGAAGCAGTATAAGTAATGGTATGGGTTCCTTGCATCAAACCCGACACCTGATATTGTTCTAGTCCTGCTACATATCCCACCGTTCCAGCACTAGAGTGAACAGTGTAAGAAAGATTGGTATTTGGATTGCAATTATCAGACAAGACCGGAATGGGAGCATACCAATCGGCGATACAAGATTCTGAAGGTGTACTTATGGTTATATCCGCCAATCCACTCAATTGCGGGCCAACAGTATCTGCTACTTTGATGGTTTGTTGATGAACATAATTTTGACCAGAACAACTTTCATAAATATTCCAAGTTCGCAATATTTTAAAACAAGCCGAACTTGCTCCAGCAGGACAAACATCTATTCGGATATCGGTATAAGAGAAACTAATGGATTCACAGCCCATCGCAAGCGGGACTCCGGTTCCCTTCCACTTAATTACATTGTCATTAGGAGCTGGATAAAATTCATCCTCTGGTGCGGGGTGACCATTAGGTAAGGCATTCCAACCGACATTGGGTATTACCGAATTGCCCGGATCTTTTTCTAGCTCTTCACAAAGCAAAGCAGCTTGAGTCGTGCCTATAAAATCATCAGGATAAGTAATCGACCCGGCGGCTAATCGCTTGAAAGCAATCGTATCTATACAAGATCGGGTATTGCCATAAGCATCCACTATGGTCCAAGTTCGCAATAAAATTTCAGCAATCGGATTGCTACAATCCTGAACGAGTGTTTCTTCGGAATAAGAAAGCGTAGCATCTGTACAATTGTCAAAGTCACTTACCGTGTAGCTGTTATTGGCTTGTTGGCTGGTAGTCTGAGTGATCCCTGCTGTCGCTGGTATGGGAAATGGAATGGTGAGCCCATTAGTATTGATAACTAGATTGATATTGGTTGCCATCGCCAGATTGGCTGGATTGGTATTGCATAAGGTAAAAGTAAATATGGAGGCATTGCTAAGGCTTTCTCCATATAAAGTACTTAAATCTCCTTCTGCTTGGAAGATTCCAGAAATCGCAGGAGCAGGATTGGTCGTACAAGTATTTTCCAAGTCTGTATAGTTCGCACTGGCTTCTTGGTCGAAGCGAAGAGATAGATTACTGTTATTACAAAGAGGTTGCGTAAATAAGTCAACGACCGTTCCCGCAGGGGAACTAAGAGATGCAGACAACTCGCTAACATCATTGTGTTCGACTTCAAAGTTGATATTTACATCCGTGAGGATTCCTGTGAGAGAAGCAGGAATAGAAATAGTATTACATCCATTAACAGCGTCCAAAGTAAGTGGCGCAGCAATATTACTTGGGAGGCTTGGAATAGCATCCGTTCCACAGTCCAGTTGTAAATTATTACAGGCTAGAAATGGGATCAATTTTTCTTCTACAAAAAGGACGCCTTCACAGGAGTTGGTGGAAGAAAGGTCTACAAATTCTGCTGTTAAAAATTGTCCAACATAGGTATCATCGACAAATGGACTGGTAGGAATAAGGACACCTTGCTCATCATAGATATTGACTTCAAATGGTCCTAAGCAATCAGCGTCTATCGTTCCTTCGAGAATATCATCTCCTACTATTTCGGAAAGACAAGAAAGTCCAAGAGATACCTGAATGGTATCATTACAGATTAACTGACAAACGCCCGGTTGGGCGAAAGCTGGTTTGGCCCATAAAAATAGAAAGAGTAGAAAGAGACTACTTAGCCTTAGTTGCTGCGTGTTTTTATTTTTTGCCATAGTTATTAAATCTCGTGGTTATGGGATTTGCCCCGCAATAAGAATTTCATATTGCGAGGCAATTTGTCAATCGTGTATATGTTCAATAAAAGCAAAAGCATTTTAGGCTATCTTGGTATTGCACCAAAATAGCGATTATCAAATCTCATAAATGTTTGAATCCCTTTTGTTAAGTAGTTCGTAATAATAAATTACTTTGAACGACTAATTCTATTTAACTCCCGCGCAGGGAGTGAAAGGGTAAGACAGTAGGATGCCTTAATCCGGTTTCGGAATGGGAAAAATGACGGTTGAAGGGATTAAAAGTAAATCAAAAATTACGCTAGTAAGATTTACTCTTAGGAATTATGGTAAGGTGGTTTACACCTTACATTATTTTCAATACGTTTAAGTGTCTGGGAAAGTTTCTAATTTTTGATTTTGTTTTTATTTGGCTAATAACAAAAAATTAGAATTGTTAATAAGAACTTGTTTAAAAATGGAGGTTGAAATTAGTTGTAAGTGTCCCGACGAAATGTC
>CAYQRA010000666.1:0-4245 GCA_964419315.1 uncultured Saprospiraceae bacterium
CGCTATTTCTCAAGGAGCTGCCGATGCTTGCCTGGAAGCCATTCAGGCGGCCAACCGTTTGGGCGTCACCGTTTCCACAGACCTAAACTACCGTAAAAAACTTTGGAAGTATGGCAAAGAACCCGGAGAAGTGATGCCTGATTTGGTAGCTGGTTGCGATGTTATTTTAGGGAATGAAGAAGATGCAGAAAAACACTTTGGTTTGCATCCAGATCAGGTAGATGTGACCCAAGGCGATTCGGTAGATGGACAAGCCTATTTGTCTGTTTTAAAAAAATTACAAGAAATGTTTCCTCGCGCTAAAAAAGTGATTACTACTTTACGGGGTTCTATTTCTGCTTCGCATAATACTTGGTCGGGGGTACTCTACGACGGCGAAAAATTATACGAAGCGCCAACCTATCAGATCACACACATTGTAGATCGAGTTGGTGGAGGAGATAGTTTTATGGGCGGATTGATTTACGGTTTGTTGACTTATCCAGAGGATGACCAACGGGCTTTAAATTTTGCGGTAGCCGCTTCTTGTTTGAAGCATACCATTTATGGAGATGCTAATTTGGCAACGGTAGAAGAAGTAGAAAAATTGATGTCGGGCGATGCCAGTGGCCGCGTTGCGCGCTAAGGGTTTGATCGAAGAAAAAGAAAAATAACAAATGGCAAGGTTTACAAGAATACAAGTTGCTCAAACAATGGGCGCGACTGGCATGGTCCCACTTTTTTATCATCCTGATGTAGCAACAGGAAAAAAGGTATTGCAGGCCATCTATAATGGCGGCGCACGTCTTTTAGAATTTACGAATCGAGGAGATTATGCCCATGAAGTTTTTAATGAACTCAATAAGTTTGCAGCGCAAGAACTCCCCGATTTGATCATGGGCGTTGGTTCTGTGACCGATGGTGGAACGGCTTCTCTTTATATGCAATTGGGCGCCAATTTTATTGTCACCCCCGTTTTTAGAGAAGACATTGCGCTGGTTTGTAATCGTCGAAAAGTACTTTGGTCGCCAGGCTGTGGGACTTTGACAGAGATTGCGAGAGCCGAGGAACTGGGCTGTGAGATTGTAAAATTATTTCCAGCGGGTGTATATGGCCCCGGTTTTATCAAAGGAGTTAGAGCGCCGCAGCCTTGGACGAATATCATGCCTACGGGTGGCGTGTCGGTTGCCTATGACAATCTAAAAGTTTGGTTTGATGCAGGAGCCTTTTGCGTTGGAATGGGATCGAAGTTGATGGTGAAAGATGACGCTGGTAATTTTGATTTTAAAAGAATTGAAGCCTTGACTATTGAAGCCTTGGCGAATATTAAGAAAATACGTTGATTTAATTTAAAGTGTTATTACTGTTTATTGCCTAAAAGCATACTGTTTTGTTTAAAACAAGTATGCTTTTGGTATTTTTGGAGTTCAAGAATCTTTTATTCAAAAGGTAAAGACAAGAAGTTTTATCCAAACTTCTCTACTAAAACATCTCCCATCTAGTATTTAAGTTCAGGAATTAAAAGTTTTGGAAGTATTCAAACTTGACCCTTTTAACTTTGTCCCACCGAATATTTGACCTTAACAAGGTAGTTACTTTTCTAAGGTGCCTTTGATCATCCCCCCAGTTAGAACCCAAGCTAAAAGACCTGTACAAAATGGATTGAATTTTGATTTATCTCTCTTGAAAAGGTATGAAGTTTGATTTTATACCTGATCTTTTTTTTGTTAAAAAAGTAAGAATAAATCATTAGTGCTAAATGAATGCCCCTTACTTTGTTAGCTTTTATTATTCTTTTGAAAAAAAATAAGAATAAGCCCCAAGAGTTTAACGACTTAGAGAATCCCATAATTAACCCACATTTTCAATGAAATGTGAGCACATGAGCCCTAAAGACTATTTAATTTGGAAAACCCTTGTCCTTGGATTGGTAAGTGTTATGAACACTTCAGTGCTCCTTGGTCAAACCATTGATTATTCTGATACAGGAAATGGAATTCATCTGGACAAAATTCAATGGTTAACCTGGGCTGGAACAGACTTAGACGATGGTATTCACAATGGAGACAGCGTCAATTTTAGTTTGCCACTTGGTGGTAATCTGGAAGTTGTTTTCTCCAATGTTTCCGTTGCTTACCCAATCGCAGATCCCACTCCAGGGGATGGCGAAGAACCGCATGGATATTTACCCTCAAATGTACTTACCTGGTGTGGCGCTACCTTTTATACGGCCTATGATTTGTCGGGGTCCAGTTCAGAAATTCTTTTTTGCGATATAGATACCTTTGGCGTTCTTGGAGCTGGGGAGAATGGTCAGGACATCAATTTTGATGTCACTTTTAAAGCGACCATAAACGGAAGAATCGTTCCTGCCGATATCGTTATTGGCGATCCTGAAACCACTAATCCTGCCTTTTTAGAACAAATTTCTGTAAGTACCAATCGAGGAAATTGGGAATTGATTGAAAATATTCGAGGAACCAATTATGCCCTTGCAGGAGTAAATACTAGTACCATTATCATTACCGATACAGAGACGGGCTTTGGCTGTAGTGGAGGTACGAATTCAGGAACCAATTCTTCTCCTTTATTGATGACACAGGGAGTAGCCGATTCGACGACTCAAATAAATTATGATATCACTTACCCCAATGGCGATGGCCATGAAGGAATCGTTTTTGGAATTACTTTGCCTTTCGATCAAGGAGATGCTCCTTTATCTTATGGGGTGGCTTCTCACTTACAAGAAATGGTACCTGTTTCTTCAGGTGGCCCTGATTTGATCAGCGATTCAAAATTGTATTTAGGAAGTGTAAAAGGAGATCCTGATTATCATCCCAATAATCCACTTTTTTCTGCCACGGCAGATGGAGATGATAATGACGATGTAGATGATGAAGACGGACTGAGTACGCTTAGTTATCTTAGATCTTGTGCTGGAGGTTTTCTCGTGATTCCAAGCGCTGATATTTCCTTGGTTAATACAACAGGTTCCACTGCTCAAATTCATGCCTGGATTGATTTTAATCAAAATGGAACTTTTGAGTTAGGAGAATATGCTTCCGCTAATGTTTTAAATGGAGCAAGCAATCCTCAAAGTGATCTGAACTTTTCGATCCCTGCTGGCTTTATGACTGGATCTACGATTCTGAGATTGCGTTTGTCTTCCGACCCTACTCTTAGTAGTCTTAGCCCATCAGGAGTAGCGATAGACGGGGAAGTAGAAGACTTTGGAATTACCGTTTCCGAACCAGTCGGATGTGTCGAAATTTGCGATAATGGATTGGACGATGATAAGGATGGTTTAATTGATTGCTTCGATTGTGACGATTGTATTTTGTCAGGATCATGTAGGGATAATGATGGAGATGGAATATCTGATATTTGTGATTTGGATGATGATAACGATGGCATTCAGGATAAAGACGAAGCGAGTACTTGTTCCCCACCTGCGGTAGGTGCTTATATAGAAAATAATTTTTTCTTTGATGATTTTGGGGTGGGTACAAATGTGGTCAGTTCTGATTTCGTTTACCTTTGTTTTGAAGATGGAACAAATCCCTGTGCATTGGGAGGGACAGAAATAAGTGATGGAGAATACAATATTGCAGATACCCCAAGAAAGTTTAATTCGAATGGAGATTGGACAGGTTTGGGAGACCACACCGGGAATGTAGATGGAAGAATGCTGGTCGTAAATGCAGACTTTGATCCAGATACTTTTTATATCCGACCTATTTCAGGTTTTATAAAAAATGTAAATGTTACCGGCAGTTTTTGGATACGCAATACCATTATCCCAGGGTCTAATATTATCCAACCAAATATAACGGCGAGTATTTCAGATAGTGATGGGAATATTCTTGGCTCAACGGATACGGGAGACCTGCCCGAAGATGAAACCTGGCAGGAATTTTCCATTTCTGTGAATCCTGGAAATGAAGATATTGTGTATCTGATTCTTAGCAATAATGCTCCAGGAGGAACAGGAAATGATCTGTCTTTGGATGACATTTCCTTTTCTCAGTTTGTTTGTGATTGTGATGGAGATGGAATTGCTAATCATTTGGATTTGGATAGCGATAATGACGGTCTCTTGGATGTAGACGAAGCAGGGCATTCCGCAGTAGATGCTGATAATGATGGACAGATAGATGGCGCAGCTATTGGCTCCGGAGCAAATGGTCTTTTTGATGGCGTAGAAACAGTGGCAGAAAGTGGAATAATAAATTATACCCTTGCTGATAGCGAAGCCATACCCGATGG
>CAYQRA010000667.1:0-4243 GCA_964419315.1 uncultured Saprospiraceae bacterium
TCTTCTTCTTCTTCTTCTTCTTCTTCTTCTGCTGCATTCTCCATGTGCCCCGTATGATCAACTTCCACACTTGAAGTCATAACAGGCTCTTCGACTTCCTCTATCACTTCTTCTATTTCTTCGGATTCCTCTTCTACGATCTCTGGCTTATGCTCCACCTCCATCAAATTAGGATCTTCCACAAGGGAGGTTTCTTCATCAAATTCCAACGCATTTGCTTTAATTTCCTCCGACTGATCTTTGGGTACTTTTTCGATTATTTCATCTTGATTTTCCATAAGGACTAGGACTTTTTCTTTTCTTTTCCAATTTCAATTTTCAACTCCTTAACCTGACCAATAAAAGTATCAGCCTTGACTGTTCCATAAGTTGATTTTTGAGTAAAACTTTCTTCGTTTGCTCCTATCACTTCTTGCACAGGTGGTTTTTCTTTAGGAATATTTTCTTTTAATGGCTTCGCTTTTTTTTCATTCCAAATATGCTGAACCAACTTTTCTATTTGCTCCACAATAGTCAAAAACGCTTCGTCTTCATTTTCCCAAAGTGTTACTGCTTTCCCTCCAATGGGAACCGCATGAAATTGCTGAATGGGCAATTTCTGCCAAGCACATGGCTTAAGAATAACCGGAATAATAATCGCCTCTCCTTCTCCATAGCGAGCAAATGCTCTTTTCAATTCTATATCCTTAATGTATTCAGAAGCAATCGAATCAGAACTTACTAAAAGCAAAAAAAGCTTCGCCCGATTTACTTGTGAAATTATTTCTTGGGTATAAGTAGACCCTATGAGAAGTTGACTCGCTTCCCAATACGCTAGCATTCCATTCGATTTTAGTGGCTCCAAAAATGTCAGCAATTTATCCTTGTATGCTTCGTCTTTATGGGAGTAGGAAATAAATAGAGGAACTGGCTCTTTTGTGCTAATCATATGGAGGACTTATTAATTTTTATTAAAAAATGTCGTTCTTGGACAAATCCCGTGGTCAATCAAAAAGAAGAATAAAAAAGCGACCGTAGGAAGCGTTTATTCTTCTTTTTGGTTGACTCACACACGGGATTTGTCAGAGAACCAAAAATGTTAGAGTTATCACAAGCTATTTTTACAAAATCATAATTTTTTTTCTTTCTCTTTTTTTCTTTCTTCTCTTCGCTCTTGTCTCTTTTCTTTTCCTGTTTTATTTCTTGTTTCGCCGCCTTCTACTATTGGCTCCTGCGGTACTTCCCCCGCTACTTCGACAGGCGTATTTTCGTCTGGAGAAGGTGTTTCTATTTCTGAAATAGCTTCCTTCCCTTCCAATTCAGAATCAGGACTAGTCGTGATTTCTGGAGTACTTGTTGATGGATTTTCTTCCACAAGTTCCTCTCCTGATTTCTCAACAGTCTCCTCTAAATCGGGAGTAGAAGATGAAGCATCAATAGTAGAAGTAGTAGCTGTAGTCGTATCTATGACTATTTGTGATTGGACTTCCTCTTGTGGATTTCCATCTGTTATAGTTTCTTTTGGGACTTCATTAATCGTACTAGATTCAGGAAGAGGAGAAGTGTTCAGATTCTCCGGTGATGTATTTCCACCTGTGGTTAAATTCGGTTCCTGCGTTTGCTCTGGTACTCGACTTGGGGAAGACTGTTGTTGTTGTTGTTGTGTTACTGGAGTAGTGCGATTTACATTTGGTGATTTTTTAGGTTTAGGAGCAGTCGTTTTTTTAGCTACAGGTTTTTCTGCTGGTATATTTTCGGTCGGAGGCTGCGCATCTTCCATGAGAAATTCTGCTTCTGCTTCTGCCAATTGTGCATTGGGCTCTTCGGGAAGGGGTACAGGTGTTTTCTTCTCTATTGGCATCTCCTTAGGCTGCGCATCTTTGGGTTCTGGTGGCAATGTTAATGCTTTAGTTGCAAAATAATTTTTACCTGCTTTCACCAAATAAGTTCCACCAATAAGCGCAATCGAAAAAATCCCTACGATTAATAGCGGCATGGCGATTTTAGGCCATAATCTTTTGAATATATTTTCTGTTGCTAAGCCATCTTCTTCCCATACCAAGGAACTTCCTTTCTTTGTCAAAGGACTGGAATCGGACTTAAAAGAGCTGAGATAGGATTTTGGGTTTTCGGAAATATTAGCCACATAATCGTCTTTACTTTTTTCAAATTTCTGAGCTTCTTTTTCGCGAATAAAAGCTAGACTTTTCTCTAAATATTCTTTTTGTAAATTCAATTTTTTCTCATAAAATTCGAGAAGGGTGGCTTTTTCTTTTTCTTGTTTTACGGCATCGCTTTCATAGAAACCATTGATTTTCGACCGGATGTGTTCTTTGTTTTCTAAAGGTTGTTCATATTCTTCTAAGATTTGGTCGTATAGGGTTTGATTGGAAATCAGTTTTACAAAAATCGGAGCTGTTTCTACAGCAATAAAGATCAAAAAGACCAAGGTACTTGCTAGATAGATGATCCAATTTCCTTCCGCAGACTTCAAGTCATCTAGGGCTTTTAACCTCGCCAATAAACCGGTATACAATTCCGTCAATTGTTTCTTTTTAGCTTTGGTGTCTTCTAGCTCTAGCCCTAGACTTTCGATCTTCTTTTCGTTTTGAGCAATCCGCTGTCTTACTTTGAATTCTCTATCTTGTTTTTGGCCATCTAGCTCTGCCGCCTCTACAGCAACGAGTGCCTTCTTTTCGCTGATCTGTTCTCTGTAAGCCGTCAGATCTTTATTTAATCTCGATCTAATTTTCCTTTCGTCCTTAATATTTTTATCGATCCTATCCTTAGCTTTTTGTAAGCGAATAAGTCTCAACTCCCTACTGGGCGTTCGAATATCCGTAGCATTTTCATCTATTATTCCTTGCAGACTATCTATACTACTTCGAAGTAACCATCTTTTCCTCTTTTCCTTCTTGTCGGTATCCCAAGAGTTTCGAATTCGCCCCTCCAAACTAGCAATAGAGGATTTAACAGATTCAGAAAGAGAGTCCAAGTCAGAATTGGCTTTCTCTAAATTTGACTGTGCAGATTGCACAAAATCTATTTGATAAGGATTTTTAAGTAAGGTGTCATTTTCTGCTTTTAGTTCTTCTATTTTCGCCGCTAGCGAATCAATATTTACTTCTAAGAAATAAGTTTGTTCATTGGCAGAGATAGGCAATTGAGTTTCTATCTCTTTGTTAAAAATCTCTAATTCCAAAGGCTTGGAAATCACTGCGGCAAACAATAAAGCGACTAATATTCGAGGGCTTGCATGCAATAGTTCTACCATCCAGTTTCCCCGTTTACGCATAGAGGAAACGATGTATCGATCTAGATTAAAAATCATAACAGCCCAGACCAATCCAAATAGGATACACAATACCAATTTGTCAATCAGGAAATCCCCAATGCTAATGTCTTCGACAAAAGTACTGAGGGCAAAAGTAGAGGAAATGAAAGCCAGACAAGCGGTAAAAAAAATTGCACCGCCAATCCCTGTAAATTTAGTCTCTTCTGTTTCCAGATAGTCAGAGGGTATTTGTGCAATTATTTTTCTATTCGCTCCTGAACATTTAATAAAAAAATCAGAAATAATAGACATAGTATCAGTTGATATGTAAGCGGTTAAAATTTTACATAAAGTTCGAACTTTGACCTTTGCATTCCTATATACCTTTTGTTATATATTTGGTGTTTGATCCCTAAAAAGATGGGAAAATGGATGGACTAATAATCCTTGGAGTGGCTAATTTGAGTAGAAATAAAATCAATAAAAAATGTCTGTAGAAATGATTAATTCTACAGACATCTAATTGGTGATAAAAAACATGTTTCTTCAATTTTCGCAAATGGATAAGCTGATCCAATTGCCTACTTGTAAATAATTGGGTTTTCGTTTAAAGCATCTGATCAAACCGGAGTAAGATCATTGTAGGAAGTTGTAGAGTACAGCAACCAAAGCTACAGATCCAAATAGAAAATTGACTAATTGGTTTCTTCTGTGGATTTTTCTTTCTCGTAACTCTAACAAACGGGCAATTCCTTTTTTCTTTTTCATGATAAAAAATTTTATGGTTAAAAAATAAATTAAAACGCTACCTTGATAATACTTTTAAGGGCTAGTTGGAATATTCAGAAGGAATAAGAAAAGAGCAAGTATAAATAAATAAACGAACCAAACGGCCAACTTAATATGATACTCTCTTCTCACTTCTTCGATCTCCAAACGGACTCTCTCTTCATTTAATTCTGCGAAAGACATGTTTCTATTGTTTTGCAT
>CAYQRA010000668.1:0-4239 GCA_964419315.1 uncultured Saprospiraceae bacterium
CACTTGCCAATATCGTAGCGACCCAAAGCGCCCAATACATCCTTTCCAGAGGCTATAAAAAAACCATTGATGTCAATCCCTTGGAGATCAAAGAAATAGCCAAACTTTCGCGGAGACATTCTATTGCTTTTGTGATGACTCACAAAACTTATATTGATATGTTTGTCTTGGGCGTAACCTTAGCCCGTCATGGACTTCCTCTTCCCTATACTTTTGCAGGAATCAACATGAGTTTTATGGGACTGGGACAATTTGGAAGACAAAGTGGCGCCATCTTTATTCGACGTTCTTTTAAAGACAATCCTGTTTATAAAGCAACGCTTCGTGCATTTATCGCACATTTGGTGGATGAAAAATCCCATTTTATGTGGGCCATCGAAGGGACTCGCTCGCGAACCGGAAAATTAGTCTGGCCAAAGATGGGTATTCTGAAATACATCAAACAGGCAGAGCAAGACTCCAAAGAAAGTGTCAAATACATTCCCGTTTCTATCGTCTATGACTTGATTCCGGATGTAAAAGAAATGACCCAGGAAGGAAGAGGCAAAAAGAAAAAAGCAGAAAGCCTCGCTTGGTTTATGAAGTACATCCAAAAAATGGGAGATAATTTTGGAAAAATTTCGCTTCGCTTTGGAGCTCCCGTAGAGATCGAAGAAGGAAATAACCTTCCCCAAAAGTTAGGCAATGCCGATAAATCTTCCTACCCCTCTGCGAGTGGAGCGATTCCTCGCTTTGCCTTAGAACTCGTACATGGAATCAATCAAATCACCCCAGTGACCACCACTTCGCTCATCTGTATTGCTTTACTCAGCAAATACTCCCTCAACAAAAGAGGCATCGAAAGCGATCTGGCAGATCTCATGCAATTGATAGAAAGTCATAAACCGGATGCCTTGGTGGATCGCGGCAAACCCATCGGCGAAAGTGTACAATCTGCATTGGCTTTATTGCGAAAAGCCAATTTGGTGCAACAACAAGGAGATCACTTAACAGCCAAATATGTCATTGATGCGGAAAATTATTTGTCGACCACCTATTATGCCAACATGGCGGTGCACCATCTTTTCCATCGAGCATTTATAGAATTGGCTCTGGTAAAAGTAGCGACCTTGCCAGCAAGCAAAAGACTGGCTAGTTTTTGGGAAGAAATCATGGTACTTAGAGACCTTTTCAAATTTGAATTTTTCTATTCTCGCAAAGCCAAGTTCAGCGATGAGATTGATGCCAATCTCCAATACATCGACCCCGATTTTGACCAAAACATCGCCAAGCCACGGAGTAAAACCATGAATGTTTTGAAAGCACAAAAAGTGTTGGTCTCTCCGGTCGTACTCAATACTTATGTGGAAGCCTATCTAGTAGTTGGCCATGCACTAAAAATACTCGACACCTTTCTTCCTTTCGATGAAGAAGAGTTTATCAATACCTGTCTCTACCTCGGGGAAGAAATGCAATGGCAAGGTCGTATCCAAAGGCTCGAATCAGTATCCAAAGCTTTCTTGATCAATGGTATTCGCCTCGTCAAAAATAGGGGACTTATCCCAACTCAAAAAGACGACAAGCAAGATAAAATTGATGCTTTTATCGCACAACTGCGCGACCTTAGCAATCGCATCAATCAGGTACAAGGCATTACCTTGGCCCGTCCTCAAGAAATTTCGCCCAGCGTACCCATAGAAAGAAACATTGTTCCGGGTTCCAAAACAGAAGGCATTACCAAAGATATTTTGCTAGGAGAAAAAGGAGCACACATTGGCGCTTTCTTCGATCTCGACCGAACATTGATCAGTGGATTTTCTGCCAAAGAATTTTTTAAAACCCATATCCTAAGTGGTAATATTACCGCCAAAGAAGTAGTCGCTCAATTTGCGGGGGTGATGGTTTATGCGACTGGCAATGGCAATTTTGCTGGACTAGCTGCGGTCAGTGCGCAAGGAGTTAAAGGAGTAGAAGAACAGGTCTTTCTAGAAGTTGGAGAAGAGGTTTATGAAAAATATTTAGCGGATGCGATTTATCCAGAATCTCGTGCTTTGGTAATGGCGCATATCGAAATGGGACATACCGTAGCGATCATCTCTGCGGCTACTCCTTATCAGGTCAACCCGATTGCTCGTGACCTGGGGATTGAGCATGTGATGTGTACACGGATGGAAGTCGTAAAAGGAAAATTTACTGGCAATGTCATCGAACCCGCTTGCTGGGGAGAAGGCAAAGCGCATGCGGCCAAAGAACTCACCAAAAAACACCAACTTGATTTAAGCAAAAGTTTTTTCTATACCGATAGTGCGGAAGATATGCCCTTGATGGAAATCGTCGGTAATCCGCGACCGATCAACCCCGATACTAAATTGTCGATGGCTGCCTTTGAAAATGATTGGCCCGTTTTCCGATTTAATGATGAAGACCAACCGGGCGTTAGTAATTTGGTGCGCACGGGCTTGGCCGTAGGGAGTTTGATTCCGGCGGTGATTAGTGGCGTGGCTTCTGGTACACTCAATATGTCTTGGAAAGAAGGAATCAATTCGATGATGGCTACCGTGGGAGATTTGGTATGTGCAATGGCGGGTATCAATTTGGTGGTCAAGGGAGAAGAAAATCTTTGGGCGAAACGCCCGGCCGTTTTTATATTCAATCATCAAAGTAGTGCCGATTTATTTATTGCTTCCAAATTGGTTAGAAAAAATGCCACAGGAATTGCGAAGAAGGAGCTGCAAATGTTTCCGATCCTCGGTCAGTTGATGACCGCTGCGGGCGTAATCTTTTTGGATCGCAGCAATCGAGAAAAAGCAATTGAGGCCATGAAGCCTGCCGTTGAAGCTTTGAAAAAAGATACCTCTATTATTATTTTCCCAGAAGGGACTCGTAGTAAGGATTATAAATTAGGCGCCTTTAAGAAAGGAGCCTTTCATTTGGCCATGCAGGCTGGTGTTCCTTTGGTTCCAGTAATCACCAAAAATGCACATGACGCCATGCCCAAAGGCAGTAACCTTTTCCGCCCTGCGACTTTAGAAGTGGTCGTCCTCCCTCCTATTCCTACCAAGCGATGGAAGGTGGCCAATTTGAATAAACACATCAAAGGGGTACGTGATCTTTTCTTAAAAGAATTGGGTCAAATAGAAAAGGGCAACCTTAAAGTAGTAACCAAAACCAAGCGAGTGAAACGAAAAAAACTCTAAGTCCTTTTGACAGGCGCTTAGAAAAAATACCTTATTGATGGTTTGTTAATCCCATGTTTGGAAAAGCTTTAGGAAGAATCTTTAAAACTACTTCAATTGGTGGTTTTAAAAAGGAAAGCTACTTTTTTTGTATATTGCAATAGCTAATTAATTCAAAACTTATAATTTAATACTAAAACAGTAAATTGACCTTCTTCCAAGGTCAACACCTATTCTCCTCTCGTAACAGTTCTATTCTACAATAATTTCTTTTTTAGGAATGGTTTGTCCCATCCCTAAAAATCCAGTTTTTCTATTTAAAGCCTTGATCTTCCAATAGAACTTTGACGAATCCATTAATGCTTGAAAACAACATGACCTACCTCAAAATTACTTTGCCCTTTTCTTTATTGCTCCTAGCAATAGTAGGACAGGTAGAAAATATTTTTCTAAGCCCTCCTCAACAAAATAGTGCTACCATAGCTACTTTTTCACCCGAAAATATTCTGCTCTCAGATAGCTTAGTGCCACTGGCACCCTTCTGCGAACAAGAAAGCATTTGGAAAAATGCTTTACAAAACTCACCAGCCCTATTCCAAAAACACCAAGACTGGGAAAAGCAAATGCAACAAGGGCTTATAAAAAATAAAAAACTCGATTTCAATAGCCAAGCTTTGCCTTATACCCTACCCGTAGTGGTACACATCGTTCACAATAATGGACCAGAAAATATTCCACAAGCCCAAGTACTACAAGGAATACAGGATCTCAATGATGCTTTTGCCAATGTGGGTTATTATGATCCTAGCGATGGCGAAGACACCCAAATCCAATTTTGCCTAGCCACTCAAGATCCCCAAAAGATGCTCACCGACGGCATCAACAGAATCGTTTCTCCACTCACCAATATCAATAAAAATGCAGAGGATGCTTTGCTAAAAGATCTCAGCAGATGGGATCCTACCCAATACATCAACATCTGGCTGGTCAATGAAATCTGTAGCGGAGCTTCTTGTGGCGTAGCAGGCTATGCCTTCTTACCTTCTGCTCATGGAATGGATGTAGATGGGATCGTTATGGAAGC
>CAYQRA010000669.1:0-4222 GCA_964419315.1 uncultured Saprospiraceae bacterium
GAGCGGCGATTCTTGATTATGTTGAAGCTTTATACTTGGTAGATTCTACTCGGATTCAAAAATCCGTTTCTCCCAAACTTCGAAAATTAGGGTATTGGTATAATGAGGAAAAAGAAGTGTATTATGATAACTTGGAAATGACTTTTGAAGAACTTCTTAGCCTTTCGGCAAAATGGAATGAGAGTGGAACTCGGGCAGATGAGGAATCCCCGAAGGTCATCACTATTTTTGAAGTGAATGATAAAACGGCGATCGCCAAATTGACTGCCGCCTGGGGCATCGATTATTTTCAGTTGGCAAAAACGGAGGGAAAATGGATCATCATGAATGTCCTATGGCAATCTATGCCTAAATAAGTTGCTCAATTTTCATCTGGAAGGCAGATTGGAAGCGAATGCCATCGACTTAAGAAGGAGGCTCGATAAAAAAGGGTATTTGTATAATGTTTTCTGCTTGTAGAGGCTACCTTTTTTGTGCTTTGCCTTCTTCTTGGGAAAAGCTAAGGGCTATCTTGAAGGTAGCCCTTAGCTCCTTTTACAATTGGTATTTTGGAATCTTTCTCTTATTAAATATGTAGGAGCTACCTTCCAGATAGCCCCTAATTTGTTCTAGCCCGCTCCATACACATTCTTAAGTTGACGATATTCAGATTTGAACCGCCCTCCAGATGAAGATCAAAACCATTGTACTTACTTTTCCATCAATTGCATCAGGTGATGCTCGGTGTGAAAGATGGTAAAAAAGAGCATTTCTCGAACACTAAAAGGCCCAAGAATGGGATGAGGGATCGTATAGCGATCCAAATCCTCTTTGGTCCAATTTTCTAATCTTGCTGGAATCTTTTCTTTTACCATTTGCCAGCTTTGCAAAAGTTCCTCCTTGCTTTTTCCTCCCTTGGGCCCAAAGGGATTATTGGGCAAGGGCGTTTTCTTTAGCATGTCATTATAAACAAACTTCAAAGAATTATAACTCCGGGGCGTTCCTTGGTACCAACCAAATTGTAGTTCCAACATTTCTTTCGGGATTTTCAAAGCCGAAGAAACAGGATTGGCACTGATAAATAAATGCTCCACAATTCCTGCTGGAGACCATTTGTCTCCTCTAGGCGAAGACCATTGCTCTTCTGACATCGGCACTACTGCATCGACGACCAGTTGGTTGACTTCTTGCCAAACCTTCACAATTTGTTCCTTACTTTCAATTTTGATAATCGTTTCCATATTAGTGGTTAAATTGATTTAGAATAATTCTAGGACTTTTATTTTGGAGTCCCCATCTTTTGTTTAGCCAAGAACGACTGCCTTAGGTGCGGCCATAAATTCACTGACTTTTTCTATAATCTCCTGATTTTTCATCAAAGCAAAATGTCCCCAACCTTCAGAAATCAAAAGACGGCTATTTGGACTACTATTGGCAATTTTCTCCCCTTGAGAAAAAGGAACGACAGGATCATCACGATCATGTACAACCAATAATTCTCCTACCCTATCTTTTGGAAATAAGCGATGAACATCCGCCTCTTCGAAAGGAAAAGTTAGAATGGCATTTATTTTTTCGTGAAACCGACGGACTACATTAGGAGAAGCATTAATGGCATTTAGAAATTGCTGAAACATCGACTTAAAATTAGAAGGTGTAGCCACCAAAACAAGTCGTTCTACTTTAATCTCTGTATCCATTTTGGCCATGGAAAAAACGGTGGTCGCTCCCCCAAAAGAATGCCCAATGATTCCATATACGCCACCCAGTCGATTGATGATCGCCCGCACCGCTCCACTATAATGAGGCAAAGTCGTTCGTTTAAATCCAGAATCACCATGAGCGGGAGCATCAAAAGCCACGACTTTAAAACCTTTATCCAATAATTGAGGTACAAAAGTTCGCAAAGCAGTTCCTCGCGATTCCCAACCATGCACCAATAAAATAGTTTGTTCTCCACTGCCCCACTCATAACCTTTCAACATTTGTTGGCCATAGAGAAACTCAAAAACACTTGCTTTTTCTAAAAGATTATCAGTGTTTTTATGTTGTGCTCTTTTTCGGGGAGTTGTAAAAAGGCGAAAGGCTAATTTGGACGCAGGCTTGGGAAATAAGCGACCTAAAGTCGCAAAACCAAATCTCATCATCCGCATAGACAAGGAATACCGTGGCTCCAGATGTTTTTCTGTTGGCCGAATACTTTCAATTATTTCTGTTCTTTTTCTTCCTTCCATTCTTCTTTATTAAAAAAGACCGATTGGTCTAAGTTTAGGCAAAAAAATTTACATTCTTATTTCATCTATTCTTTTCAATAACTGCCGAGCCATTACTTCAAATGGTGCTACAGTCTTGTACAAACGCGCCATCATAATCCCACCTTCAAGGCTTCCGATAAATAAGGTCGCAAATTCATCCGCATCAATATCTCCCTGAATTTCTTTTTTTTCCATTCCTTTTTCAAGGGTATAAATAATGCGACTATGCCAAGTTTTCATTTCTTTTAAGACGCGTTTGCGCAAAGCAGGATGATTATCATCCGCTTCAACAGAAGTATTGAGCAAAGGGCATCCTCCCTCAATCGGCGGATTTAAAATTCTTTCTTTATAGAAATAAACAACTGCTTTTAGCTTATCTAGGCTATTTTCAATAACTCTCGTTCGTTTTCCTACCGTTTTATTGACGACTTTGCAAGCATGGTCGAAAGCCGCCAAAGCAATTTCCTCTTTAACGCCCTTTTTATTTTTCCCATCTACCTTAAAATTCCCATAAATGCCCCCTTTAGTCAAACCTGTGGCCTCCATAATGTCGTTCATAGAAGTCCCATAAAAGCCCTTGGTATTAAATAAAACAGCGGCTTTTTCTATGATCAATTGTCTTGTCTTTTCTGATTTTTTCATGTGGTGGATAGTAGCTTTTGTTGAAGCCCTTAAATTTAAACGCTTTACAAAAATAAACCGATTGGTCTTTTAAAGCAAGTTTTAGGGCTTATTTTTATATTAAATTTCTATCAACACAAAAGGATTAAAAGATCTTGGAAAAAATTAATTCAAAAATTTAGGTTTCCCTTTCTCAAGTTTTACCTTTGTAGCACATGGGAAAGCACACAACAATTTACTTATCAATAGGTGGCAATCTTGGCGACCGCAAAGCCTATCTGGAAAAGGCCGCTACCCTTTTGGTCAAAACTGTTGGTTCTTTAGAAAAAGCTTCTCCTATTTATGAAACTGCCGCTTGGGGGAAAACGGATGAAGCCCCCTTTCTTAATCAAGTTTTAGAAATGAAGACCGCTTTAGCGGCGGAAGAATTGATCAAGGTTTGCTTAAAGGTAGAAGCCTCTCTAGGTCGGTTTCGAGATGTTCGTTGGGGAGCACGCTGTATAGATATTGACATTCTCTTTTACGGTGAGGCAATCATTGATCAAGTCCACTTACAAATCCCTCATCCTCGGCTACAGGAACGCAATTTCGTTTTGGTTCCTTTAGCAGCCATTGCTCCCGACCTGATTCATCCAATTTTAGAAAAAAACATCACCTCTATTTTAAAGAATTGTGAGGATACTTTGGAGGTAGTTTCATTGGCATGAAAACGACTCCATTTCCATACCACTTTATTGCCATAGAAGGCAACATTGGCGCTGGCAAAACAACGCTTTGTCAAATGCTCCAGCAGCAGTACAACTGTCGTTTGGTCTTGGAGCAATTTGCAGATAACCCTTTCCTTCCTTTTTTTTATGAAAATCCTGAACGCTATGCTTTTTCTGTAGAGTTATTTTTTATGACGGAGCGGCATAAGCAAATGCAAGAAAATTTATCACAAGGAGATCTATTTCAAGACTTGATCATCTC
Source organism: uncultured Saprospiraceae bacterium (assembly GCA_964419315.1). Classification (GTDB taxonomy): domain Bacteria; phylum Bacteroidota; class Bacteroidia; order Chitinophagales; family Saprospiraceae; genus CALLVY01. The sequence goes on from CAYQRA010000669.1 coordinate 3,825, forward strand.
TGATTATATATTTTTAAAGACGCTTTTGTTTGCTCGGAAAAATTTACCGGCAGAGGAATATCGATTATTCCAACGTTTATTTCACATTCTTAATGCCAACTTCCGAAAACCGGATTTATTAGTATTTCTTCACCGCAGCGTTCCAAATTTGCTTAAAAATATAAAGACGAGAGGGAGAGAATACGAGCAAGAAATTTCGCCCGAATATCTACAAGGCATTCAAGATACCTATTTTGAATATTTCCGAACGGAACAGAGTATTCCAATTTTAATCATCGATGTGGAAGAATTGAATTTCTTAGCCAATAAAGAACATTATAATATGATTCTGGAAGCTATGCAGCATAAATACCAACCGGGTATGCATCATATTTCTTTTGTAAAATAATAACATTTTT
>CAYQRA010000670.1:0-4210 GCA_964419315.1 uncultured Saprospiraceae bacterium
GAATCGAAGTGAGATTCGCCGAGTCTGATTCGGCCAAAGATATTGCGAAACTCATTGACGAAAATACAAAAGCCGTCTACTGCGAATCCATAGGGAATCCAGCTGGGAATATCACGGACCTAGCTGCAATTGCCAAAGCGGCACATAAAAAAGGAGTACCAGTAATCTGCGATAATACGGTAGCGACACCAGCCATTATCAGACCCATCGATTATGGGGTAGACATTGTGGTACACTCCATGACCAAATACATTGGTGGACATGGTACGACCTTGGGCGGAATCATCGTCGATTCTGGAAAATTTCCTTGGGCAAAATATCCAAAGAAATTCCATCAATTTTCTACACCTGAAGCATCTTATCACGGAGTGGTATACAATGAGGCGATGGGGCCGGCTGCTTATATCGCAAGAGCCAGAACCGTGCCTTTGAGAAATACAGGTGCTGCTTTATCTGCTCTAGGGGCTTTCCAGATTTTACAAGGCTTGGAAACCTTGAATCTTAGGATGGAAAGACATACGGAAAATGCCATGGTCGTCGCCAAATTCTTAAGCAAGCACAAGCAAGTTGCTTGGGTGAAATATGCAGGTTTGACAAAAGATGCCCATTATAAATTGGCCAAAAAATATACGAAGGGCAAACCTTCCGCATTATTGAGTTTTGGAATCAAAGGTGGTTTTAAAAAGGCTGTTAAATTCTATGATGCATTGACTATCTTTAAGCGATTGGTAAACATCGGTGATGCCAAATCTTTGGCTTGCCATCCTGCATCGACGACCCACCGACAGATGACGGTAGCCGAGCAAAAAACGGCTGGTGTTACTCAAGATTTGATCAGATTATGTGTAGGGATAGAACATATAGATGACATCATTGCTGATTTAGAACAAGCATTTAAAGCAGCAAATCGAAGAAAGTAAAACATCGTATTCTGAAGTGCAATATTAGGAGCTATCTGGGAAGGTAGCTCCTAATTTGTTTTATCCCACCTTTGCTTTATGGACAACAAAAAGAAAGAGGCTATCTTCAAGGTAGCCTCTTTCTTGTGGTCTTAAAAATGAAATGTTAGACGGTGCTTCTTAGAAGGAGATATAAGCGCTACCTTTCTTTTTTTAAACTTTGTAAAGTTCGACTCAAATAATCTAGTTCAAAATACGAAGCTATTGCCTTCTGTATTTCATCATATTCGATTAAAAAACCATCATGGCCATAGGGAGAAGAAATCACAATATGTTTGTTGTTGGGGATGTGCTCTGCTAGGAATGCTTGCTCGGAGACGGGGATCAATCCATCTGTATCTATGGATAGGATCAAGCAATTGGCTTGGATGGATTGGAGGGCCTTTTCCAAGCCCTTTCGATTCCTTCCTAAGTTGTGGGTATCCAAAGTATTGATGAGGTGAAAATAGCAATGGGCATGAAATCGCTTGGCTAATTTTTTACCCTGATGTTGGATATAGGAACTCGCTTTAAAATCTTTATACCTCCCATCCTCATCTTTTTGTTGGGAGGTATATTGTTTGAAAGTTCTATAAGCCACTAAGCCAATTCCTCTTGCCGCTTTTAGGCCTGCTTCTCCAGCATGGCTGGTATTTTCAAAAAAACTTTGATCTGAATGCAGGGTCATCCTTTGGGCTTCGTGAATGGAAATGGACCAAGGCGTTTCCTGTGCGCTGGTGACCAATAGGATCACCTTATCAATCTTAAGTTTTTCCAGCAAACACATTTCCAAGACTTGATGACCACCACAAGAGCCCCCAATAGCAAATTTGATTTGAGTGATTCCAAGATGATGGGCTAGACTTTGGTGTAGATGGGCCCAATCCTTAATGGTAATGAGCGGCATCTCTAGACCATAAGGTTTTCCTGTTGATGGGTTTATTGATCTTGCGTTGGTGGAACCATAGGGCGAGCCCAAAAAATTTGGGCAGACGATAAAGTATTTTTCTGGGTTCAGAAAATTGCCATCACCGAATAAACCCGGCCACCAAGAGCTGACATCAGAAGAGGCAGTCAAAGCATGGCAAACCCAGATCACATTATCTTTGGCCTTATTGAGTTGACCAAAAGTGTGATAACCTACTCGGACATTTTCCAGATGACCGCCACATTCTAAGCCTATATTTCCAGCTTCGAAAAATTTCAGATCTTTTATATTCTGATAATAGCTTTTAGCAAGGTTTGACATTTAACTTGATTTGGCGTATTTACAATCACTTCGTAAATATATCCTAAATTATCTAAATCGACTAATATTCTTTAATACATTGAATTTTCCATTGATTAGGATGCTTAGCGCTATGGTTCGACTGGATACTTGAAGGTACAACTAATTCTGTTTTAAGCGTATCTTTGTTAGGGAGAACTACCTCGAACTAGAGCCATCGGGGCATCAAAATCATCCGGCTATATTCGATCAAAAAACTTGATCTGTCATTTATTAAAAAAAGAAATGAAATCAATACTGACTTTAGCTTCCATGTTGTTCTTAATATCATCCTGTTCAGAATCAAATGAGCATATTCTAGAAAAGGTGTCAAGAAATTTATCTGAAATTGAAACAGTGCGCTACTCCTCTGTAATTGAAGTTTTAGATTATGGGAACATGATACATAATGATACTTCCAGTTTCTATTTTGATTTTAGAGATAATAGCCCCTACAACTTAAAATATTACTTGAACTCCTCACACGGAGAACTGATATATAATGGACTTAAAACTTTTCAATCCATTAATCCAGAAAAAATAATTACCACAAGTGACGATAATAATCCCGAAATAGTAAATAATCCCTTATTCCTCACCTTGTATCCATTAAGACAAATATTGCCAAAATTACTCCAAGAGGAGGAGGTAAATATTTTAATTAAAAATGACACAATCATCAATGAGAATAGCTGCGTAACTTTTAGCTTTTCGCTTAAAAATAAAGTTATAGATTGGATTAATGCGGACATCAAAGAAGGAGAAGGGGATACGGAATATATTCTTTTTGTAAATGCTGAAAATAATTTACCCTACAAATTGGTGACTCCCAATGGAAAAGAAGGTTTGATAAGTAGAACCTTTGAAGACTTCGAATTTGAAATCGATTATAGCCAAGAATTTTGGGAAGGAAGAACCTTACCGAAAGATTTTGCCATTTTTACCGAAGAGGAATATTTTGATAATCGTAAAAATAATGTACTAGATAATTTAGGGGAATCCGTATCAGATTGGGAATTGCCAGAACTAAATAATGAGAATAGGGTTAAGCCTTCAAAATTGAAAGGAAAAGTAATTTTATTAGAATTTTGGTTTAAAGGTTGTGGCGGATGTCTCTCCGCTATTCCTAGCTTGAATAAAATCCAAGCAAGATTTGGGGAGGAGGAGTTTAAGATATTTGGGATTGAATATCTTGAAGAATATCCCAAAGAAGTTCTACAGAAATACATAGAAGAACAAAATATTCAATTCCCCAATTTATACAAAGGAAAAACGGTAGCAACAAACTATGGAATTAGAAGTGCTCCGACTTTCTTAATTATAGATAAAAATGGAAAAATTATACATGTGAAATTTGGATTTTCACAGGAAAACATGAACGAAATCATCGAAGTAATAGAAAAGAATATTTGAAAATAGATGGTAAAACAGTACCAGGAGGGGCTTGCGCAGGAAAAGCTGGTTACGCCAACTATACGAGACTGTTCATCCCAATACTCAGACTCTTTGCGGCAGCACTACCCTAATCCTGTCAAGTTATGCGAACTTTTCGAGGAAGAAAAAATAGGAAATACCCATTCAATATTTCCCCAGTTTTTCAATCCAATGTAAATCCTGATGGCGAGAGGAATTTCCCTCGTGTTCTAACATGATTATTACCTACCTCCATGTCTAGGAGGAGAGGAGGTCTTTTGCTTGGAGCTTTTGAATTTCCGATTCCCTTGATTATTTTTTATGACAATGTTTGAATATAGACTGATCAGTAAATGGACATTTTGAGGAAAGAACAAAGGTTTCTGATCATTTTATCGTCTATTTATAACATTATGTTGTCTTTTTGAATTTTTGCTTTCTTAGTCCTAATTCGCAGAATCGTATCCAGTCATATATATAAATAAAATAAAATACGTGTTTGTTGGAAATTTAATAAAATAGTAATATACTTGCGTGAGTTATTTTACTTTTTTACCCTAAAAAACACTTCTTTATGAAAGATCAAAATCTT
>CAYQRA010000671.1:0-4206 GCA_964419315.1 uncultured Saprospiraceae bacterium
CACAATTTCCAAACTTTCTCCCTCATCCAAATCTACTAAAATCGGAGATTGATAACTGTAGCGTTGGGTAGGATGAGTGATTTGAGGGAATCCATCCGCAATTTGGCCATTGAGGTCAATGACGTATTTGGCCTCGGTGGAATGAACTACGATTTCTACCGCTCCATCTTTATCAATATCCCCAACGGAAGGAGTAACCGCTGGCGTAGCGCCCAGACTAACAGGCCAATTACTATTGATTTCGGTACCATCTATTTTTAGGATGTGAACTCGTCCATTAGGAGAAACCCGTTCTGAAAAAATAATTTCCATTTGTCCATCTTGATCTACATCCGCCAAAGCGGCAGCGCTGAGTATCCAATGATTGTCAAAATTTTTGGGCCATCCATTGAGATCTTCTCCTTCGCGATCCATTAAATAAATCCGCCCATTGGCTGGAGAACCTCCGGTGGTTTGTACAATTTCTACTTGTCCATCATTATTGACATCCGCGACAGAAGGTGGATAGATCGCAGTACCCGCCAAGTTTTTTTGCCAAAGCAAAGCAGTATGACTATAAGCATAAAGTCGATTTTTAGTCGCCAATAAAATGTCTTCGATTCCATCTTCATTCAAATCTACGAGCGTAACATTTCTAAAGTTTTTAAAAGTTGGATCGGCAAGAACTCCTTTTGGAAAACCATTCAACTGAGGGAAACCTCCACTACGAGAAAATGCTTCTAAACTTTCTTCCAAAGTATCTACTTGGATTGTAAAATCTTCTCGAACACTAGCCCGATAGCTCTGGGCCGAAAGAAGAGAAATAGAAATCATCAGAAGTATCGTGGAAATCAGAATTTTCATAGGCTAAAATATTGATGTTTTGACGAGCCAATTGCCATACATCATCTAAGATAGGGAAAAAATAAAAAAGCGCTTTGGAGAGGGGAGGGAGCAGGAGAAATTTTACAAAAAAAGGTAGGCGATAATTTCACTTATCGCCTACCTTTTCCTTTTTCTATACTTTTCCTTTTTCTAGCCCGCCACCGCCGGAGCTTCTAGCAACTTAAAGAACTGATCCATACGCGGCGTAATAATAATCTCCGTCCGTCGATTGCTACTGCGGCCCTCGGGAGAAGAATTATCAGACTTGGGCAAGTATTCTGAACGGCCAGCAGCCGTCATGCGTTCTGGCAAAACATAATATTCCGTTTGCAAAGTTCGGACGACGGAGGTGGCTCTTTTGACACTTAAATCCCAGTTGTCCATTCCCTTCATTGGAACGTCATCGGTATGACCTTCCACTAGGATTTGTAGCTCTTCGTGGTCATTGACTACTAGCGCAATTTTTTCCAAAACTTCTTTGGCTTGAGGGCTAAGTTTGGCGCTACCTGATCGGAAGAGTAATTTGTCGGAGATAGAGACATGTACCACTCCGCCGCGAACTTCGACCTGAACATCTTGGTCATTGATGTTGCTCAAAGATCTTTTGAGGTTCATCACCAAGGCAAGGTTAAGGGAATCTTTGGATTGTACTTTCTCCGTTAGGTTTTGGATAAAGTCATATTGTTGACTCAAAGATTCTAATGATTTTTGAATGCTTTCTGCTCCTGTTTTACTGACAATAGAAAGGTCAGACATGCGGTCGAGTAGACTGCCATTGGTCGTTTGCATATGTTTGAGCTGTTGCTCGTACATCGCAATTTGTTCGTTTTTCAGAACAATTTCACTTTCTAGTTTTTCTACTTGTTTATTCTTACAAGAAGAAAAAGACAAGTAGAGTAGTGGAATTAAAAACAGAAATCGGTTTTTCATCGAGATGGCCTTTTGTTTCGAAATTCTCCTAAAGTAGGAAGGTTGAAAAAATAAGTCCTTAGCAGTGGATTTTATTTTTTAAACTAAAGAGGTTAGTAAAATATTATTTACTACTTATACCCTGATAGACGGGGAAAAGTAATCTTGGGTTGTATCAAAAGAGAAAGAAAAAACGCTTGATAGAAAACTAACAAGCGTTACTCTTTGATATATTGAATACTGAGTAGGGGTGCCGAGATTAGGATCGATATAAAAAATAAGCTATTCTTTACATGATCCTTAAGATTTACTTTTTTCTACGTAAGGTTTTAATCCTTTTAGTAAAATGTTGTTCCAGTCTTTTTTTAGATTCCTGTTGAGGCGCGAAGATATTTCTCCAAAGATGCTATCGCTAAATCGCAAATTGGTGGTCTTGCCTTTTTTCTCCAAAGCAAAATGAATAAAAGAAATTGCTGGCCCTCCCAGTTCTGGACTGAGATGTCCTTTCAATAAAAGACTTTCCTCTTTTTCGATGCCGATGACCATGGCCCAGACTTGTCCACCGGACTTTCCATAATCCTCCAACCAGAGTCCACCTAAGACAGGATTGAGTACAAATTTTTTGGTTTTGGCATTGATGTAAAATTCTTTAGGCCACCACTTTCCGATTTCCGTCGTTAGTGCTTTCCAGACTCGCGCTTGAGATGCCGCTAGGGTCACCTCAAGCGACAGAGTCGTCGTTCTCATGAATTGATCTGTCTTTCCCATCGAATTAGTGGCTGTGGTAGCATATCTTTTTAGTTGCAAAAGTTGGCTGAGCCATTGCTCATAACTTTCCTTGATCGGCATCGCGTTGAGGTGGTTCCAACGGAACTTCCCTTCCCTTCTGATGGTAATCAAGTTTGCGTTTTCTAGTATGCCTAAGTGTTTCATGACAGCGAAGCGTGAGAGGTTTTCGATTTGTTCATTAATCTCACCGGTAGTACGGGGTGCTTCATGAAGTAAATCTAGAATAGTTCTTCTCGTGGGATCCGCCAGAGCTTTCCATATCATATACCAAAATTGAACATGTTACTAAAAGGTAACATGACAAAAGTAATTATATTTATTCGATTGGCAAAAGATTTTTATTTTTTTCTGATAGGAGAGGAGTCTGGGAAATTTGGAAGCTGGATTTTACTAAAAACTTAACAATTAGATTACTGAAAGGAGCACTTTCCTGTAAAAAAGATAAACTGGAATCATAATTGCATTCTTTATTTGTTATCCCCAATTAACCCACTTCGCAAACACCTATTTGCTATGAGTCCTTATAATAGATTGTTTATCCTCCTTTTGGTTATTTCCAGTTTTATTTTCTTTAGTATGTATTTGCCAGTACCGATTCAAGAGGTTAGGGGTTTAAATGTTGATGGGTTTAAAGACATCTTAGGAAAAAAGGATAAAGAGTTGGCTTTACTGCAATTTGCAGAGCGAGAAGGTTTTAATTACCTCTTACTTTATGATTTGCAGGAGATCAATGCAAGTAAGTACGATTTGACCAATCTGGAAGAATCGCAAGCTTTGGCGCAATTTATAAAAAAGGCCAAATCGGAATTTGGGATCATGGAAATTGGAGCAGTAGGAGAAACGGCTCAGTCTTTTGAGGCCATTGATCAATACAATAAACTATACGCAGGAAGTATTTTTTATAGCATCGATGTCTATAATCTAGAATTTGAGTTTTGGAATAAAGAACAACTTTCTAATTATTATTGTCCGACTTACTTGCAAGATCAATCGCTTGCTTGTAAAGAAAAGGAAGCCTATGACTTTTATTTTTCTGAATTGAAAAAAGTAAAAGCATTGACCCATCCTGCTCATTTAAAATGTGAAACGTATATTGGCCAACCGAGTAGAGCGCAATGTAAAGACATTGGCCAATGGTGTGATCGAGTGCTGGTTCATTATTATCAAACCTCTGATATTTTTAAAAGTGGGAGAAGTATGTATCAATTCCACGATTACCGAATTCCTGCATTGGCACCTAAAGAGGGCGTATTACAAATCCTTCCGATCTTTTCTGTTCAGGAAAACCAAAAAAGTGCTTGGATAGCAGATCATCCTAAAAATAAAAGTTATCCCACTTATCATAAAGGGCAAAAAGGGTATCAGAATATGACTGGAAAATGGAAAGAACACATCAATATCCAAGGTGCCCAATGGAATCAATACACCGAATTGGCAAAGTGATTTTAAAAACCCAAAATGGCTCCTTGAATTACTGAAATTAAGGAGCCATTTTGCTAGCAAAAGGTAACCAAAAAGTTAAAGCTTATTCCAACTTTATTTCCTTCCAATCTTTAAATAAAACCATCGGCTTCGCCTCAATTTCTGTTCGATACTTCTTCCATCCATTTTCGAAAAAATGATTGATCTTTTGCAAGGTTTGTT
>CAYQRA010000672.1:0-4202 GCA_964419315.1 uncultured Saprospiraceae bacterium
AGTTTATAATACCACCGATGATGATGTCGTCATGGATGGTTGGACTCTGACCGATGCCTCCAATGGTTCGGTATCTACGATTACTAGCTTTACCCTTGCTCCAAAGTCTTATGCTGTCTTTTCAGGTTTTAATATTCCTGAAGCACAGGGAGGCGTAGCATTTGATTATTTCTACGATTACAAAACACCAAGTTTTAATAATGAAAGTAGCTATTCTGATCCGGGTGATAATGCTTGTCCAGATGGGGTAATTATCGCGAAAGCGGATGCGACTTTGGTCGATGAAGTGCGCTATGATTATGGCTATGGTGAATACATTGGAAATATGGATTCTCCAGATTGTATGAATAATTTATCCGCTATTGGGCTCCCCGGAATGGGAAGTTCTTCTAAAGTATCTTTTATGCTTAAAGTAGATCCAGCGGTGATGAATTCTGAAGCCAATAATATGGCTGCCAACTGGATTTTTTCTACCAATATTTATGATGCGGAAGGAGGTCAAATTGGTACGCCAGGACTTCAAAATGATGCGACTTCCTCCACAAAGGATGTTTTTCTAACAGAAAAAGTTAGTATTTATCCCAATCCTGCGAATACGGTACTGCACGTAGTATCGGATTTGGAAGGAACTTTTACGGTTCAACTTTATGATCTTTTAGGTAAGAATTTATTAGAAACCCAAGTGGCCAATAGAAACATTGATGTATCACAGATACCTGTTGGGATGTATTTGGTAAAGTTGAATTTTGCGGAAGGAAGTATCGTAAAGAAAATGACCATTCAACGCTAGTAAATAAAGTTTATTTTAAAATGGTTTTTTGACTTTTTCCATGCTAGCTTCTAAGCATGGGAATGATCAAGGAATAAAAAAAGACAGAGGAATTGCCTTGTTGCGATTTCTCTGTTTTTGATCTTAGATAAAAATCGCAAAATAAATGAAAAAGCTCTTTTCAATTTACCTTCTTTTTTTAGTGGGCTTAATATTTGCAAGCAGTGCAAATGCCACGGTATTCATGGTTAATTCCCAGCAGGAATTTGATGATGCAGAAGATGTTGCTACTATGAATGATTCCATCATTTGGGAGTCAGGTACTTTTACAGATGTCTTTATGGAGGTCAAGAAGGATCACCTTTTTATTGGGGCAGAGATTTTGGGAGCTAGCGTTTTTAATGGCAGATCTCGCGTAAAAATATTTAGCGATTATGTTACGCTAGAAGGCTTACAATTTGTAGGCGGGGACATTGGATCGGAAGATGTCATCAATACTGCTGGTAGTTATAATCATTTCAACCAAATAAATATTAGGGCCTATACTTCTTATAAGTATTTGGTGATCCGAGAATCCTGTCAGTATAATAAAGTGACTTACTGTAATTTTGAAAATAGGTTGAATCTTGATGATAAAAATATCCTTTCGATCTTAGTAGATGCGACCAATCCGGGGTATCATAAAGTTCAGCATTGTTCGTTTAAAAATTTTGCTGGAACGGGAAATGATCTTGGGATTGAGCCGATTAGAATTGGACTCAGTACGCAAGCTGATCGCAATAGTCGATCTTTAGTAGAGTACTGTTATTTTACACAGTGCAATGGAGATGGTGAAATTATTTCTAGCAAAGCCAGTCAAAACGTTTATCGATTCAACACCTTTGAAGATAATCCCAAAGCGGAGTTGGTGCTTCGTCATGGATCAGAAGCGATCGTTTATGGTAATTTCTTTTTGCATGGGAAAGGGGGCATTCGAGTGCGGGAAGGACAAGACCATTATATCTATAATAATTATTTTTACGAGTTAGACGACCGACCCATTTTTCTACAAAATGAGGATTCTGATCCACTAGAGAATATCCATATTGCTTTTAACACCATCGTATCTTGTTCGGAATTAATCCTAGGAGGAGACGGTAGTGATGAGCCAAGCAATGTGACTTTTGCCAATAACATTTTTGCAGATCCTGATAATGATTTATTCGAAGAGCCAACGGGAACAGAAACTTGGATTGGCAATATTGCCAATGGAGATCTTGGGATAACATTACCTGCCAGTGGACTGACGGTTCTCAATCCTCAGTTAGCCGAAAATGAGCAAGGTTTTTTTGCAATAGCAGAGGGGAGTCCCGCGATTGATGCCGCCTTGCCAGGATATGCCGAGCTGCCCCTTTTTTCTGGTGTAGAGGATATTGATAGCGAAATCCTTTTTGATCTTATGCAACAAGATCGTCCAGCAACGATCAGCGAAAAAGATCTGGGTTGCAATGAACATCCACACAATACCCTCATCCAACCCATCGCCACAGAAGAAAACACTGGCCCCAGCTATAATACTTCGGTGATCAATAGTCTAAAAAATAATCTCCAACTAGTCGATCATCTTTTCAAGATTTCTCCCAACCCAGTAGTGAACGAATTGCTGATCAGTCTGTCCAATGAAAATTCGACTGATTTGCAAATTGAAATTTTTGATAAGCGTGGGAGAAAAGTAAGTTCGTTTTTTCCAACAAGCATTGCTTCTGGCCAAGAATCGATTTCGATTGGACTTGGGCATTTGCCTGCGGGAACGTATTCGATTGCTGGTACGAGTCGAGTGGGGCGGGCTGGGAGCGTTTTGCGGCAGGTGATTTTGTTTGTTAAGATGTAGGGGAGCTTTTAAGACGGTCGATACCCCACAAGTCCAAAACTAGGAGACCTCGAATACTAAGTAGGCTATAAATTCTACTCAACAAGGAGTGGTGTCGGTCGGGAGACTTAGACTTAGGTCTGCGTATTACCGGCAGGTAATAGCGAACAATCGGGTTTAGATTTTAATTATGGTGTATTTTTTAGAAGCAAAAAGAGGTGGGGGGGCGACAGGGAGCCTTCTTGGAGACTCTAAGAAGCTGTTTGCATTTGACCATTTGATTTTGTTATTCCCCTTATCCCTTTAGAAATTCAGCAATAATAGATCTATTAGCTACTGGGGCAAATCCCGCAAAAACGATATTCCCAATTTTAATAATACCTTTTGCCATTTACTAGCGCCCAGATATCCCCCAACTTTCCGAAAATTCCCTATCTTCAAGGCTTATTTTTGTATTGTGGCAGTAGCCTCTAATAATAAAGAGGGCTAATTGCTTGTAAACTAAATACTTAGTCGTGAAAAAAATCTTAACCTTATGCTTGCTCCTCCTAGGAAATATCTTGGTGATGGGGCAAAACAAAGAATTGACTCTAGAGGATGCCATCCTCAAACAGCGCGGAGAATTGGCCCCCCAAAATATTCGAGGCTTACAATGGGTATCCACTACTTCCCAATTGTGTATGCAAAATGAGCAAGGCGATGCCTTTATTCTTCGATCTCCTTTGGGACAAAAAACCGATAAGACGGTAGCTTTAGCGGATATCAATAAAGCGACTGGTTTGGAGATGAAACGTCTACCACGGATTAAGTGGGCAACAGACATTGATCTTTATTTCCAGAAAGATGGACAATACCACTTCTATGATTATTCCGCCAAGAAAGCCAAGAAAGGACTGAGCTTTTCTGCCAAAGCAGCCCATATTGATTTTCATCAGGAAGCAGGGCATGCCGCCTACACGGTAGATCATAATTTGTACATTATGTCCAAAGCGGGAGAAAGTATTCCGGTGGTAACGGTAGACAATCCGAATATCGTCAGCGGACAAGCGATTGCTCGTTATGAGTTTGGAATTTCTAAAGGTACCTTTTGGTCGCCGAAAGGAAATCTACTGGCTTTTTATCAAAAAGATGAAAGCAAGGTGGCGGATTATCCATTATTGGATATTACCACGGTACCGGGCAAACTGACGACGACCAAATATCCAATGGTGGGGCAGGAGAGCGAAACAGCTTCCGTTGGTGTATATAATGTGTCTGCTGAAAGTCTGGTTTATCTTAAAGTAGACGGACCCAAAGATCAGTACCTCACCAATTTAGCTTGGGGACCCAAGGAAGAATTTATCTACTTGGCTGTGGTCAATCGCGACCAAAACCAAATGTGGCTCAATAAGTACGATGCCAAAACTGGTGATTTTGTAAAGACGCTTTTTGAAGAAAGACATCCTAAATATGTAGAGCCGGAAAACCCAGTGTGGTTTGCTCCACTTAAACCTGCCGAATTTTTCTGGATGAGTGAGCGCGATGGTTTTATGCATGTGTATCGCTATGATACGGAGGGTAAAATGTTGGGGCAGGTGACCAAAG
>CAYQRA010000673.1:0-4194 GCA_964419315.1 uncultured Saprospiraceae bacterium
CTGCGGATGATCTGGTTCGCCCCTTGCAAACACGGCCAGTTCAAGTAGATAGAGAAACACTATCACTCGGTTATTCTGGCGTCTATTCTAGTTTTTTATTGCATGCCGAAAAAGCGGCAAAAAAATATGATCTCGATACCAGAGCCATTTTAGTAGAATTGGGCAAGCGTAAAATGGTAGGTGGTCAGGAAGATATGATTATTGATGTGGCTTTAGATATGGTCAATTCGCAATAGAAGGATAAAATTTAGAGATGCAATTAGATTATAAAATCGTAAATGTTCCAGCCCATATGGATGACTCGACACATGCCGTGTTGTTGCTTCATGGTATTGGCGGAAATACGCAAACCATGCAGGCTCTAGGAAAATCCTTGTCAAAGGATTTGTTGATTGTGAATGTACAAGGGACTTATAATATTGAAGGCAATAAATACGAATGGTACCACATAAATTTTACTCAAAAACCAGCACTGCCCAATTTTGAACAGGTAGAAATTAGCAAAAAAGCCCTTGTGCATTTAATGCAGCAGCTCGTCGAAGAATATAATATTTCGCAGGGCAATTTATTTTTAGCTGGTTTTAGTCAGGGAGGAATTATTAGCTGCAATTTACTTTTTGAAAAACCTGAATTGCTAAGTGGAATCATTGTACTCAATGGACGTATTGCTCCACATCAAGCAATGGAAATTTCCTCACCAGAAGAATTTAAAAAATCAGCGGTGTTGATCATTCACGGAAGTAAAGATACGGTTATCAAAAACACCATAGCTCAGGAAGCTGCTCAGATATTTATCAAACACCAATTGCCTACGACTTACAAAGAATTTGACATAGAACACGAAATAGTACAAGACGAATTTCCATTTATAAATAATTGGATAAAATTGACGATTGAAAATACTGAATAATAGAAAACGGATTCATAACATTTTAAAACAAAATGAAATAAGAACAATTTTACTCTACCATTAAAATTAAATTAGAATGAAAAAATTATTACTTCTTGCAATACTTTTTTTAAGTTTTTGCATACAAGATTCAATCGGACAAACGACCGTATCTGGTACCGTATCCGATAACTCTGATGAATCACTGATTGGAGCCAATGTCTTAGTAGACGGTACTTCAACGGGTACAATCACAGATGTAGATGGAAATTTTAAATTGACCACTAACGAAGCCCTTCCAATTACGCTTGTAATATCTTACACCGGTTACAGCACAGAAAGAGTACCCGTGACGGAAAATAATCAGACCCTAAATATTACCTTAGATGAAGGGGGATTGACAATTTCGGAGGTGGTCGTTTCTGCTGCATCAAGAAAGGAAGAACGAATCCTAGAAGCACCTTTAAGCATTGAACGAATTGGTCTTTCTGAATTGAGAAATACCGCTTCGATTGATGCCTATGGAACGGTTAATAACCTTAAAGGAGTAACAGCGAGTACCGGAAGTATTTCTTTTACAAGTGTAAATACACGTGGTTTTGCGGATATGCAAAATTGGAGATTCGTTCAGCTACTCGATGGAATGGATGCTAGTGTACCTACTTTCAACTATCCACTAGGAGGCGCATCAGGCCCTGCAGATATTGATATTGCCAGTATAGAAATTGTTCCTGGTGCTAACTCTGCCCTTTATGGAGCCAATGCTTTTAATGGTATCATGTCTATCAAGACGAAAAGTCCTTGGCTATATCAAGGCTTAAGTGCTTATGTCAAAGGAGGAGTAACTAGCCAAGAAGGAGTCGGTAGCAATCCTCTTTTCGATGTGGGGTTCAGATATGCAAAAAACTTTAATGATAAGTTTGCCTTCAAAGTCAACTTTGGATATTTTACTGCTACAGATTGGACAGCTAATGATAATACATTCCATGTAAATGGTAGAATCGCTCCTGGAATGACTTCAGAAGAAATAACAGCATTAGCGGCTACAGACCCCAACGCATTAAATTTCGATGCAGTCAATAGATATGGCGATGAAGTCGTTGCCTCCGTTGATCTAGACGGTGATCCAATGACCGACCCTACAGGTATTAATAGAACAGGACTAGCGGAGTCAGATATTATTGATTATAACATTGATGTTTTAAAATTTGACGGATCAATTCATTATAAATTGACCGATGATATTGAGGCCTCTTACGGATATAGATATGTTAAAGCTGATCCAACATTGAGGCATACCGTAATTTATCCCCTCGTAAATAATTCCGCTTGGTTTAATCGATTGGAGTTAAAAGGATCCAAATGGAATCTTAGAGCCAATACCATTAATGAGAATGCAGGAGATTCCTATGCTATCCTCAGAACAGGTTCGTTTATAGAAGGTGGATTAAAATCAAATGAAGATTGGGCGGCAGATTATGCAGCAGCTTATCAAGGGACGGTCTCTGGTGTAAATTCAGGAGATCATTCCGCAGCAAGAGCACATGCCGACAGCGATATTCCTGGTCCTGAGTCTCCGGCATTCCAAGAGCTAAGAAATCAGACTTTAGGTAATGCGGACTTGGTATCTGGAGGTTCTAGATTACCTGGACAATCAAGTAGATTTGCACTTGACGGAAATTATGACCTTTCAAACGATGCTTTGGATATACAAGTCGGAGCAAACTATATTCGTGCAAAACTCGATTCGGAAGGTTTTGTCTTTAATGACGGTCCTGACGGTTTTGCAGCACCCATACCCGTAGCCAGATGGGGAGCTTATGTGCAATTGGGTAAAGAGTTTTTTGACCGACTTAAATTACGGGGCTCCTTCCGGTATGATGGACACCAAGATTTTGATGCCGCTTTTACACCAAGGCTATCAGCTGTTGTTGCTTTAGACAAAGAAAAAAATCACAACTTTAGAGCCTCTTTCCAGACTGGATTTAGAAATCCTAGTTCTCAAGAAGCCTACATTGCTTTGCCGCTTACTCCAGGAGTAGTCTTGTTGGGTGGGGTTCAGAATAATATCGATAACTTTAATCTACCAGCAGCTGATGGAAGTGGACTGATCAATGGAAAGGATATTGTGGCCAACTTACAATGGCCTCCTGGTCCTCCAGCAATGGAAAAACTTGATATCGCACGTGTAAAACAAGAGAAAAATACCTCTTGGGAAATTGGCTACAAAGGAATTATCAATAAAAAATTATTCGTAGATGTCAATTATTATAGCACTATCTATGATGATTTAGTAGTACGATTAAACACTTTCAATCCTTTTGTTGGAAAAGTATTACTTCTTTATACCAATATTACAGATCGGGTAACTTCCAACGGTTTTGGAGCTACTATTGATTATGCAATAGGAAAGGGTTTTACCATCGGAGGTAACTATACTTTTACTTCTTTTGATGCCGTAGAAGCTCTCGAAAATACACCTGGATTCCTTCCTTCTTTCAATACTCCAGAACACCGCGTAAATTTGTCTTTTTCTGGAAACAATGTGGGTGGATCTGATTTTGGATTTGATGTGAAGTTAAAGTCTTGGAGCGATTATACCTGGCAATCTCCATTCGGAGTAGGCCCAGTAGATGCAGCATCAATTGTTGACGTTGCGCTTACCTATAAACTAAAAGCTGCTCAATCGCAGATAAAAGTAGGTGCTTCGAATGTGTTTAATAATGAATATAGAACAATATACGGCGGACCTGGAATCGGCGGATTGTACTTCATTAGTTGGACCTACGATCAAATGTTTAGTAAGTAATTTTATTTTCATACATATATTATAGGGGAGGGTTTATGATTATTTGCATAAATCCTCCTTTGTTTTTTTGTGAATTAAATTTACTATTTTACAAAAGTGAAAAGCACTTATTGAAAAAGCAAGTAAATAATATTTTATGAAAAACATATTGACCTACAAAGGCGTCGTGATGACTTGGGAATGTGATTCCAATCGCCATATGAACGTCATGTACTACATGAATAAATTCGAATTGGCCGGACATCATTTTAGCTTTGCGATGGGTTTAGAGGAATTTGGTGGAAATGATAAAGTGGGGGTAGTAGCATTGAACCAAATCCTCAATTATTACAAAGAAGTTTTTGAAGATGATCTTTTATACATCGAATCCCAACTTTTAGGTATTGGAAATAAATCTTTCAAAATTTTACATGAAATGTACGATGGGCGAACAAAAGAAAAAGTAAGTGATATGACCGTCACCTTGGTCCTGTTTGATAAAACCAAAAGAAAATCA
>CAYQRA010000674.1:0-4176 GCA_964419315.1 uncultured Saprospiraceae bacterium
TTGGTGCAAAAATCCTTCATTTTTATCACATAAAACTATTTTAGAATAAACTCTAGTATATTTTTAGATTCTCTGATATGACTTTTGATTGCTCGACTAAGAAAACCTTTATTTTATTCGCTTTTATGACTTGTTTGACCAATGTTTTTGGCCAACTGGCCACTAAGAAAACATTGCATACCCAGCGAATAGAA
Organism: uncultured Saprospiraceae bacterium; assembly: GCA_964419315.1. Lineage (GTDB taxonomy): Bacteria > Bacteroidota > Bacteroidia > Chitinophagales > Saprospiraceae > CALLVY01. Next base: position 195 of record CAYQRA010000674.1, read on the forward strand.
GCACTCATCAAGATAGATGCGGTTTTTGACGAACCTGCCTGGGAGCGGGCGAGTCCTGCAGGCGATTTTGTTCAGTTGGAACCCAAGCCCGGAGTAGCACCTAGTCAAGCTACCGAGGTCAAGGTTTTGTATGATAATAAAGCCATTTATATCGCAGCCAATCTTTTGGATGAACATCCCGATAGTATTTTGAGGCAAATTGCTCAAAGAGATCGACCGGGAATTGCTGATTATTTCGGCCTTGTCTTAGATCCTTATCAAGATGGCCAAAATGGATTGGGTTTTATCGTTACGGCAGCAGGCGTGCAAATTGATATCAAATACTCTTCGGTAGAATCTTTTGGCGGAGGTGGATTGCTTTTTCGTGGAGATAATAATTGGGATGCCGTATGGGATAGTAAGGTGAAGATTACGGATAAGGGTTGGGCGGTAGAAATGAGGATTCCCTATTCTGCCCTGCGTTTTCCGAATGTAGAAGAACAACTTTGGAATATCAATTTTGGACGGATGATACGTCGGCATCGAGAACAATCTTATTGGAATGAGATCATCCCGGAGGAATCGGGTTTGCTGCGTCAATCGGGAACATTGAGTGGGATTCAAAATATCCAATCTCCAGTTCGACTGTCGGCCACCCCTTTTATCGCCTTTTATGCGGAAAATAATTATGATAAAAGTGCGACCCCAAAAAGTACATGGGGAAAATCAATCAATGGAGGAATGGATGTAAAATATGGAATCAATGATGCCTTTACTTTAGATCTGACCTTAATCCCGGATTTCGGTGAAGCACAATCGGATAATCAGGTGCTCAATCTTTCTCCCTTTGAAATACAATTCAATGAGAATCGACCTTTTTTTACCGAAGGAACGGAGTTGTTTAGTAAAGGGAATTTGTTCTATTCTCGAAGGGTAGGGGGACAACCCATTTTTTATTATGATGTGGAGGAAGAACTTAAGATGGGAATGGATTCCGAAGGAAATGAAGTCGCATTAGAAGAGGTGATTAGTAATCCGGTGACCACCCAATTGTATAATGCCACCAAGATATCTGGCCGAACTACCGGAGGTCTTGGCTTGGGTTTGTTCAATGCTACGGCGGCACCTAGCACAGCCACCATTAGACATCTAGAATCAGGAGCAGAGCGGAAGCTCGAAACGAGCCCATTGACCAATTATAACGTAATGGTCTTTGATCAAAATTTAAAAAATAATTCCTTTGTCTCTTTGGTGAATACCAATGTATGGAGAAGTGGTGCGACCTATGATGCGAATGTAAGCGGTTTGGTTTTTAATTTAAACAATAAAGCCAATTCTTATTCTTTGAGTGGTAGAGGTGCTTTGAGTCAATTGTATTATTCTGAAAGTACTTCCTTGGGGCATGAGGCAAATGTCCAGTTTGGAAAAAATAGTGGCCAATTTAACTTTCGATTGGGATATTCTGAAGAGAGCGATACTTATGATCGCAATGATTTGGGAATTCTATTTGCCAATAATAGTCGAGAGGTTTTTGGAACGGTTAGTTATAATATCTACCAACCTTTTGGTGCTTTTAATAATGCAAATTTTGGACTTTTCTCCCAATACAGCCGATTGTATAAACCCGATGAGTTTTTCAATTTCGGAATTAATTTATGGGGAGGCGTGCAAACCAAAAACTTTATCAACTTTGGTATTTCTACTTATTTCCAACCCGTAGAAGAACATAATTATTACCTCCCTCAAACAGCCGATTTCGATCACTTTTATCTTATGCCAAGGTTTATCAACTTTAGAGCATATGTCTCTACCGATTACCGAAAAAAAGTGGCCCTTGATGTTAGGTATAGAGTAGGTTTGATCAATAGTAAAGGTAGAGGGACTTGGTCGATAGACCTTGCTCCTCGTTTTCGCTTGAGTGATAAATTATTTGTGCTCCTTGGTTCGAATATTGAAATAATTCGGAAAGACGAAGGTTATGTAACAACTTTGGAAAAGGGTGGGGAAGAGGAAATTATTTTTGGGGTAAGAGATTTCCAAAGAATTTCTTTGCGAACGAATATCAACTATAATTTTACCCATAATATGAATTTCTCTTTTCGTCTCAATCACAATTGGTCAAGAGTCAATTACGAGGCTTTTGGAGAATTGGGACTTGATGGTACCTTAGCAGGAACGACTTACAATGATTTCTCAGACATCAACTTTAATGCTTTTAATATTGATGCGATTTATCGCTGGCGGTTTGCGCCAGGAAGTGATCTTTTTGTAGTTTGGAAAAATGCTATTTTTGAAGAAAGTGAAATTACTAAAATTAGTTTTTCTCAAAACCTCAACCGCTTGTTTGATCAAGCTCAAAGAAATAGCTTTTCCTTGAAATTGGTTTATTTTCTAGACTACCTCAATATTGTCCAACCCAAACCAAAGCCTCTCTAAATTTGGCAAATCTGCTTTAAAAACAGCTTTAAGGAACATCTCTTTGTCGAAAAGTAAGTTAATTTTCAAACAGAGGCGAAATTACTTTGGATTGGGACGAGCACTGTCTATATTCGTTAATGACTCCTTTTTAAGAGTTGAAATTTGTTAGTTATGAGACCAATGAAAAACTTAAAAATTTGCAATTACTTGCAGATCATTATTTGTATCAGTTCTTTTTTTCTTATGCTAGAAACTACAAAAGCTCAGGATAATCTATCGTATCAATTGCCCGATCCAACCATTGTCAATTTGATTGATGCTGCACCAACTCCACTGGCGAGTATCAGCCCAGATGGCAATCGGATTTTGATGTTGTTTCGACCGAGTTTGCCTTCTTTGGAAGAGGTGGCACAGAAAGAGCTTCGCCTCGCAGGGCTTCGGATCAATCCAAAAACCAATAGTTCAAGTCGTGCTTTTTATTATAATAATTTAAAACTCAAAACGATCGGTGCGGGGGAGGAACTAGCTTTTACCGGCCTTCCCGAAAACTTACAAATTGAAAATGTGAGTTGGGCACCGGATGGAAGTAAAATTGCCTTTACCCTGACCAAAGAAGATGGTTTGGAACTATGGGTGGCGGAAGTCGATTCTCGCAAAGCTCGTCGCATTAGCTTACCGCTGATCAATGATGCCATGCCCGGTCTTCCATACCGCTGGTTTTCAGATAGTGAAAATATTCTTTTTAAAACCATTGATGAAAAAAGAGGTCCGGCTCCCAAGGAAGGCATCGTTCCTACTGGACCAGTGATTCAAGAAAACCTTGGTGCTTCTGCGCCAGTGCGAACCTATCAGGATTTATTAAAGAATGCACATGACGAAGCCTTGTTTGAATATTATACGACTTCTCAATTGTATATCGTCAATCTATTGCTCGGCGAATATGCAAAATTCGGCCCCCCAGGAATTATTAGCAGTTTTAGTACTTCCCCTGATGGTCAGTATGTTTTCGTAATGAACAGAGAAAAGCCTTTTTCTTATGTGGTGCCTCAAGGTCGTTTTGCTTTTTCTCTAAATGTTTTTAGTCGGACGGGAGATTTGGTACGCGAAATTGCCAAAGCCCCCGTAGCCGAAAATATTCCAAAAGGATTTGGAGCGGTGAGTGATCATCCCCGATCTTTTGCTTGGCGATCAGACGTTCCGGCTACCTTGGTTTGGGTAGAAGCACAGGATGGAGGAGATCCCAAAAAGGAAGTAGCTATTCGAGATCGAATGTATTATTTAGAAGCACCTTTTGATGCGGAAAAACCCAGCGCAGGAATCGAATTTAAATTGCGATATGGAGGAGTGACCTGGGGAACTGGAGATTTGGCGATTGCTTATGAATGGTGGTGGGCCAATCGGCAAGTAATGACGAGTACTTGGCAACCCAATAATGTAAAGGCAGGGAAAGTATTATTGTCTGATCGTTCTTGGGAAGATCGATATAATGATCCGGGGGATTTTGAAACGAGCCCCAATGAATATGGTCGAAGAGTTTTATTAACGAAAGACGAAGGGAAAACTTTATACCTCAAAGGACAAGGCG
>CAYQRA010000675.1:0-4176 GCA_964419315.1 uncultured Saprospiraceae bacterium
TTCCACCGCCTTTTAGTTGAAGCAATTGTCTTTGTAAAATCACTTCCACCTTAGCAGAATTGGCAACACTTTTAATGTCATTTTTCATGGCTTATTTTTTATAAATTTGAAATAAAATTTCTAATAGACTGATAGCAAGAGATATCGAACTATCTAACCTGCTTTGGGTTCCTGTTTTTTAATCTTTCCACCGCCTTTTAACTGGATCAATTGTCGTTGTAGAATCACTTCCACCTTATCGGAATTGGCAATGCTCTTAATGTCATTTTTCATGGCTTATTTTTTTATAAATTTGAAATAGTATTTAATGGCTTTTCCTCAGAGGGCATGGTATAAGCTAGGTCGCTTTGGGTTCTTTCTTTTTAATCTTTCCACCGCCTTTTAATTGGATCAATTGTCGAGTCAGGATAACATCGACGTTCCTTGTATTTTCTATAAACTTGATGGTCTTTTTCATAGGTTTATTTTTTATTTTATTTAAAGTCATCGGGGGTTAAGCATAATCATTTTCCCCTTTGTTCCTTCCATTCCATTTTGGTGAGCATAAAATCATAAGTTTTTTTTCAATCCACCATTTTCCTTGTATTTCGTCTACTCATCCAAACAATCGCCAAAGCACAAAAGAACACCAATATTCCTATGGCTCTGATCTCACATGCTACACAGCAAGAGCAATTGGATATTGCTCCATTTTGCTCTTGTTCGTATTCTTTCAGGTAATAAGGCAAGACAGATAGGTTGGTATAAATCGTAAGGACAAATACCAAAAAACTCATCGCATAAGCAAAGCAATTGTGGTATTGAACAATTCCAATTAAAAGAAGAACAGGAAAGAGGATTCCTAGTATTATAAAAGACCAGTTCGATAAATCTAAATAGCGGGTAAAGGCAGGCCCTGTGTCAATCATCAGATCACTCCATGCAAAAAAGAAGATTATGCTAATAATGAGAATTCGGAATCGATTAGAAGAAACAAGGACGGATAGATGCTTTTTAAAGGACTTCATTTTTCCGAGTAATTATTACTTAAATCATCAAGCTTCCAATCCCTTTTCTTTTACCTTTCTTTTGAAAACATAACTCACATCTTGCACCCAAACAACTATGATGAGCAGGACTATAAGAAGGTACAATACATCAAATAAACTGACTAATGCAAAGTTTTGAAAACTGATTAAATATTGTAGCAACAAGATTCCTAAAACAAAAACAGAAAATATTTTCAGCCCTTTATTTTGATAAATCAGTTGACTAAATTTTATCTCATTAATCCCTTGCGTAACTTGGTAGTAGATAAACAGAGAATAGATTAAGACCGTTCCCAAAAGCTCATAGCCTTTATTAGCTTCCATAGAGGATAGTCCTGAGAAATCATAGGTAAAAAAGAAAAAGAAGGATTGCAAAATATTGAGCACTATTTGAACAGACAAGATCAATCTTGCTATCCCAATATATTTTAGTCTAGTATTTCCTGGAGGTTTATTTTCTTCTTCCTCAAAATCTAAAATTTCTCTTTCCATCTTTTAGACGTTTAGTAGCTGTAGATTCAATGCGACTGAAATAGATTTCCCTATTGGGCAGTAAGAGTATGTTTAAATTTACTAAAGGGAACCTTCGGTTCTATCGTCTGAAATAAATATTATCTATCTATAACCCGTAGCCAGTAGCCCCCTTCTATAATTGAATATCCAATTGCGGTGCGATCGGAGGAGGAATAAGATCCGGATCATCATTGATCATTTGTCGGATGTCGATCTCTATCCCTCTCGACATGGTGGTTATTGGAATATCATTTGGATTTCCTTCAAAGGGATTCTCGGTTGTTTCTCCGATTCGTTCCATCGTATGAAATATCCAAGAAACAATCACGGTAAAAGGAACGGTCACCCAAATAAAATAATTTCCAACATATTCTACGATGATATGAACAGGACTCGTATGCACTTTCATATGTTCCTGAATCGCATCGACGACCATCAGCCCGATCGCCTCAAATTCATGCATCATTCCCAGTGGTAAAAGGAGGATAAAGATCCAGACAAAAAGATAGTTTAAAGTGGCAAATTGGCGAGGATATGGAAAATTTTTAATGCGCTCCACCTTACCTTGTAAGGTAAAAAATTCGGTCATCATATTTTGCATTTCCATGTGCCGGAAATTTTCAATCAGCCCTTCATCCATCAATTTATTTAAATGGCGGGATTGCAAATTCAGGCACGCTGCTTGTTTATTTTTTTTGCTTAAAATCTCTTCTTTTTCAGTGGCAGACACATAAGCATCCAACTCCTCCTCTAAGGTATGTTCCCATTCTTGTACTTTTATTTTCGACATGTATTCCACATCAGATTTATCCAATCTACTGACTTCCCAAGGCTTGTGTTGTCTAAGTGCATGTCGGAGACTAGTCATCCAAGCAACATGCCGCATAACCATTTCTTTTCTAATGGCAAATAATTCTTTTTCTGTCAAGGGAGATTCCGCATGTCGATTAGAAATAAAATCGTTTACCATTAAAGTAAAAGAACGTGAGCCATTGACAATGCCACCATAAATTTTTCTGGCTTCCCAAAGTCGATCATAAGAAGCATTATTTTTAAAACTCACAATAAAAGCAACCGCTGTTCCCACCACACCAATTGGCAACCAGGGTAAATGCAACCAATACAAACCCAAGCCTTTATACAGAAAAACAGGAACCGCGCCAATAAGTATAAATTTATAAATATCTCTTCTGGTCCATTTCAACATGCCTAGCAATGGGAATTTTCTCTTAATATACATGATGTTTAGATTTGGTATTTTAGAATATTATCGCAACTTACGATCCGATAGCGACTACTGTAAAGTTAATTATATTAAGCAATTTTACACTTCTTTAGGGGATAAAGAAAATCTCTTTTTCTACCAAGCCCCCCTATTGAAATGGCTAGAGCACAGGACTTGGTTTTGATTAAAATTATTTGCTTTTTTTTCATTCCTAAAACCTTAGCCCCAAGCTTGCAGGATCGCAGGACCCCAAAGTATTTTGACAAAATAATAAGTCCCAACGGCTAAAACTAGACTTGCGAATAACAGGAGCAAAGCAGCCAATAAGCGAATGGCTGTATTTTGAAATAATTGATAGCGAGCAATAAAAATTTCGACGACCAATAGATTCGGCAGGTAAAAAAAGAAACTCATTATTTTATCAAAGGTTCCAGTAAATCCTTTTTCCATACCATAGCCATCCGTCAACATGATCCAAAAACCATAATCCATTCGATACAACCAAGAACCAATCGCCAAAGCAAACAAACGCAATGCCCAAGCACGGTGTTGTTCAAATCGTTTTAGGCGCGCATAACGAATCGTTTGGATCGCCGTCAGCAACATCAGTATTCCATATAGGCCAAAACCTAAATTCATGACGACTCCACCTACCGTACCTTTACTCAATATAAAAACCAAGCCCCCAATCGCTGCCCAGATGGCCGCACCTATGTACAAGCGACCTACCCAACGATGAAAGACAGGATAAGCCTCTCGAATAGTGGACATCAACTGAATGCATCCCAATATCAAAATAATACCTCCAGCGATGAAGTGTAATCCCATTCCGATGGTAGCGAGTTTATTGTCCGCATCATAAAGCCCCGGCAAGAGTTTATTCCACGTTTCATAATCTCCCCTAAAAAAATTAAGTGCATAATAGGTCAGAATATACAATCCAAACAGGAGCGCACTGGTCCAAACAATAGCAACTAAAAGAATTCCCATCCATCGAAGGATATGATGACTGATGGTTTGATTGGATTGTTTCATCTTTTATTTTAAAAATATGATTCTTGCTTAGTAAGCATTTATTTGGGTAGTGGCTAAGTTTAGTAACTTAGTCAAAATTGAACGCCAAATAAACCTTAGCAAAAGCTGCTTGGGGAAAATCTTGTTTCTTTAACTTCTACGGTAAATTACACTTTTCCATCCTAACAACCAAGACCCTATGACGATTCCCATTCAACAGAAGCAAAATAAATATCAGCCATTTTGGGAAAACAGCCCTCTTTTATTTCAAATCTAATTTTTAGTTTTTTTCAACAAACCGGAGTATGGCTCGTTCATGCCAAAGGTATTTTTCCTGAAAGGAAATAAAACCAACATGGCCACCAAATTTAGGAGTCATTAAATTTAAATATTTGT
>CAYQRA010000676.1:0-4159 GCA_964419315.1 uncultured Saprospiraceae bacterium
TCATTGAATACTGAATATTCAATTTGACTAAACAATCGTAAATGTATTTCTTAAGGTTGATGACATTCAGCTGGAAGCTAGCTCCTAATATTTTACAGGAGAAGTTGTTTTAAAATATCATTTAAAACGAGGTAATTTACAAATTCTACTCAACAAGGAGTGGTGTCGGTCGGGAGACCTACACTTAGATCCGCGTTTTACCGAAGGTAATAGCGAACAATCGGGTTTAGATTTTAATTATGGTGTTTTTTCTAGGCGAAAAAAGATATAGGGTATCAATAGATTTTAAGCAAAACAATAAAAGCATTTTTAAAAACACAAAGTTATCATTAAGCAGTATCAATCCTATCCTCTTTTTGCAGCCCCAACTCTTCGATGCTAATTTTCCTCATTTCTACTTTTCTGATTTTGCCCGTTACAGTCATTGGAAAATCCTCTGTAAATTTATAATACTTGGGGATTTTAAAATGAGTTATTTGGTCTTTACAGAAAGTCATTATTTCTTCTGGGGTGATTACTTCCTTTTCTTTTGGTTTAATCCATGCCATCACTTCTTCTCCATATTTAGCATTCGGTACACCAATGACTTGGACATCCGAAATCTTAGGATGGGCATACAAAAATTCTTCAATCTCTCTGGGATAAATATTTTCACCACCTCTGCAAATCATATCTTTGATCCGTCCAACAATATTGATAAATCCTTCTTCATCCATTACTGCAATATCACCGGTATGCATCCATCTAGCGGTATCTATGGCTTCCTTTGTTTTTTCGGGATCATTCCAGTAGCCCAACATTACACTATAGCCTCGAGTGCACAATTCTCCGGGTTCCCCAATGGGAACAAGCAATCCTGTTTCGTCATCAACGATCTTTATTTCTATATGCGGATGGACTTGACCTACGGTGCTGACTTGCTTTTCCAAGGAAGTTCCAATTTTAGTCTGGGTACTTACCGGACTCGTTTCGGTCATCCCATAAGCAATTTGGACTTCCGACATATGCATCAAGGTTTGTACTTTTTTCATCACCTCAATCGGACAAGGGGAACCCGCCATAATTCCGGTTCTTAAACTTTTCAAATCAAACTGATCAAATGCTGGATGTTCTAATTGTGCGATAAACATAGTAGGAACGCCATAAACCGCAGTGGCTTTTTCTTTTTCTATCGCTTGCAAAACGGCTAAAGGTTCAAAACCTTCACTTGGATAAATCATGGCCGCACCATGCGTCATGCAACCGATATTTCCCATCACCATTCCAAAACAATGGTACAAAGGAACAGGAATGACCAAGCGATCTTTTTCCGTAAAATTCATCGTCTTGGCTACAAAGTAACCATTGTTTAGAATATTATGATGACTCAAAGTGGCTCCTTTGGGATAGCCAGTTGTTCCACTGGTGTATTGGATATTGATTGGTTCATCAAAAGCCAAATTATTTTGTCTTTTAGTAAGTTCTTCGCTACTTATGGCCGATGACTTTTCCATCAATTTTGTCCAAGACAACAAACCTTTTCGGGGAGCTTCTGATAGAACAACAGCCATTTTTAGTTCCGGCAATTCTTTAGATTCCAATTGACCAAAAAGACTGCCTCGTAGCTCCGGAGCCAATTCCAGTGTCATCTTTGCATAGTTAGATGTTTTAAAGGCATCTGCTAAAACGAGCATTTTACAAGCGGATTGATTCAAGGCGTATTTTAGTTCATGCAAGCGATAAGAGGGATTAATATTGACTAAAATAATTCCTGCTTTTGCGGTAGCAAATTGGAGCACCGTCCATTCGCAACGATTAGGAGACCAAATACCAACTCGATCTCCTTTTTGCAAACCACAAGCGATCAAAGCCTTGGCACATTGATCTACCTGATTTTTAAGTTCTTGATAGGTCCACCGGATATTTTGAGCAGGAATAATTAGTGCTTCTCTGTTTGGATATTGCTTAACAATTTCATCAAACATATCCCCAATCGTAATTCCTAAAAGAGGGATAGAACTGATACCTGAAGTATAACTTTGTTGTTGCATATTAAGTTAGCTGATTGACAAAATGAGTAGTGATTCTTAAAACCTCTGCTCGGTTTTCTTTATGAGGGCTGTGTCCGACATTTTCCAAAAGTTCGCTCTCCACTTGACCACTTAGGTTCGCTATAATACCATCGAATTGTTTTAAAGTCGCAAATTCATCCTTTGCTCCTTGCAGAATCAGAGCAGGACAAATGATACTTGGAAGAAAAGAGGCAATATTCCAATCTTGAAAATGATCACTGAGCCAAGTTTGAGCCCAAGAATTAAAAACGGTATCCGTTTTTGGACCGTGGTAAAAGTTTAGTCTCGCTTGTAGATTTCCTTGTTCAAACTCCTTTTTCACCTCGCGGATTCCTCGCAGCGTAATCGCTTCCACAAAGATATGCGCCGCTTCCAAAATAATACCCCGAATTTTTTGCTCCCTTTTAGCCGCCGCAATCAGCGCAATTGATCCACCATCGCTATGCCCAAAAAGTATGGGCTTTTCTATCTCAAGATCCTCAATTAATGTCAAGAGGATATCGGCTTCTTTTTCCAAGTATTTCTTATCTCTTTTTAGAGCTTTGGGATCTTCCGTTGAGGAGCCATAACCTAATCTATCATAGATCAAATAATTACAATTGGTGCTTTGCGAAAGGACTTTTGGAAAGTCCCTCCAAGTTGCGATACAACCTAAAGAATCATGTAAAAATATTAGCGTCGGTCTATCTTGCGTTTCTACTTTTTCCGCTCGAATCGCTAAAGTTCCTCCTGTTGACAATTGATACTCCAAGTTCAAAATCTTCCTCGTTTAGTGCCGTTTAAGAAATGAAGGGCTAAAAACGAACATTCAAGCCTCCAAATACCATGCTACTGGGCGCCGCTTCGAAGTATCGGCCACCAAAGGCATTGATCCTGATATTGTCCGCATATTTTGCTTGCAAAACATTATTGACTCCAAGATAAGGAAGTAATCTAAATTTATCTTTATTCCAACTATATTTGAGCGAAAGATTAGAAATGGATTTGGGTTCTTGAAAAACGGTATTGGCATCATTCATAAAGATTTTCCCTATGATCTGATTTTGATAAATCACTTTAAAGTTTTTCAAAAACTTCAATTCTAGTTGAACAAAACCATGGATATTGGGTAAGCCCGGTAAGAGATTGTCTTTAAAACTTTCCCCGTCTATTTCATACTCTCCAAAAGTAAATTGATTGAAAGTCCAGTTTGTTGTGGCTGAAAAGAAGTCATTGAATGGATGGTTTACAAAAAACTCAAGTCCCAAGCGATCGGTGCTTCCAACATTTCTAAAAAAGGTTCTACCGGGGAATTCTTCGAGTTCAAAAGGCAGTAATTCATCACTCGTTTTTACTTGAAATAAGGAAACTTGAAAAGAAGAACTTTGATAAAAGAATCCTTTTAAGCCCAATTCAAAATGCCTGGCAAACTGAGGTCGTAAATTGGGATTAAAACCACTTCCATCAGGATTATTGGAAAGTTCATTTAAGGTAGGTGTTTCAAAACTGGTCGACAGATTGGCAAAGAGATTTTTAGACCCCGAGACTTGATACGCCAAGCCCAACGAATAATTGAAATCATTCAAATCAATAGATCCAGAACCATTTCCATTTTCTAAAAAATCATCCTTCACTCTGATTTGATTTATATCGTATCGGAAGGCAATATTAAAGGTGAATTTGTCAAATCTAAAATCATTGATGTTGTAGATTCCGAGATTGGAGAAATGTTCATCTTGGGAAAGCGTTAGCGCTCCTTTTACTCCTTCCAGGTTTTCAAATCTATCTCTCGCGTCTCTTTGGCCGGACAGCTCATAGCCCAATAAAGAAATCCACCTGAGTTTATTCTTTTTTAAGTTTAGGGACACCGAGGAACCATGACCAAAGAAATTCCTCTGAAGGTCTATCCTTCCGCCAAAAGTGAATGGTAAGCGACCAGAAAAATTTCGATTGGAATAAAAACCGTAAGTATTTAATTTTAAATGCTTTCCCAAATTACTAGTATACCTCAAAGAACTTTTGAATTGATCAATTGCTTCACCAGCGTCGTATAATACATTTCTATCTCTTGCTGAACTTGGAATACTATCAAACAAATTAAGCTCTACCCCTCCAGGATCATTGGCTAC
>CAYQRA010000677.1:0-4152 GCA_964419315.1 uncultured Saprospiraceae bacterium
TATTTCTTTTATGGCTAATGTACATTGTGCGGCGGCCACCCAAAACTTCGTGGCGCTTGAACATCACTCCGTTGATATTGATTGGTGGGAGGACTTGGTGAAAGGTATTGAAAAGCCAATTTGCAATAAGGGTTTTGTAAAAGTACCTGATACACCGGGCTTAGGAATTGAATTGAATGATGATGTGATTAAAGAACATCTGGCAGATGATTCTAAGTTTTTTGAATCTACGGATGATTGGAATGTGATTCGGAGTTGGGATCGATTATGGAGCTAAATACAATGAACAGTGAGCCATGAACAATGATCACATTGCCATTGCTCATTGTTCATTACTCATTGCTCACTGTTCTCTCGTAAAAGAATACCGATTCCTTTCAAAGTAACTTTTACTGCCTTCATATTTCACCATCTTTTTGATTGTAAAATTTTTCTTTGTAGAACTAATCTCTTGTTTTATTTCAGAGGTTTTATTATTGTCTTTACCCGTTGTAGTCGCCATTAAATTCCAGCCCTCTTTTTCTTTTTTAAATTCCAGTACTTTATACGATTCTTTTCCGAGCACAAAGGTTGTTCCATTTCTCTTGAGTTTTATTTTGGTTTTATCTTTTACAATTCTTCCATCTGGTTCCGTAAATAAAAACCATAAGGTGCAATCATTATTTCGACATTTCGCTTTTAAGCCGCAACCCAATTTGGATTGGGAAACATCATCTTGATAGTCGGTATAAGTCAATTGTCCTTTCCAATGGCCAGCTATTTTTTGTAGCTCCTCATTGGAAACTGTTTGTGAATTTAATTGAAAACAAAAAGTGGAAACAATTAAGAATAGAAATATTTTAAGCTTCATGAGTTTTAGTTTTAAGATTTAAATAATGATCGGTAAGCACGGAGTAAAACGGAGAGATTGCCGAGCATTTTTAGAATTCCAATCCAGCTTGGCAATCTTTCCACTTCGTTCCGTGCTTACCGATCTTCATTGTTTGCAACTCGAATTAATAAAAAAAATTATTTCTCCCTTATCAAATCCATCACCTTCTCCAGAGGTTCATCCTTTCCATTAATTAGTCCTTCCAAGGATTGCTTCACTAGAACATCTGGTTGAAAGGGCTAACGAAGGTATGGCCACACTTAACTTTGGCAGCAAATTGGGTTAAGCCAAGAAAAGCTTCCTCCTCACTTTTTCCTACTGAAAAATCCTTCAACAATTGTTGATAGCTTTTCGTCAGGGTAATGGTATCCGAATGTCTATATAAACCAGGATGTAATTCATTGAGCACCTGCCATAATAATTTGGCGTCAGCCTGAAGCTCTTCGGCAGAAAAATTGGTTTGTGTGAAACTCCACGTCGATGGTGTGAAAGCTAATAAAAATAAGATTAGTCGGTACATAGTTTTAGCTTTCGAAGCATAGTCTACTGTAATCTCAGAAAGTTTAAATCTTTCCGAGTTACTGAATAGACTAGAAACGGCGGACGATTGACGGCCGACGGGGCGACATCGGCGTTGTAAAACTTGCTTTATTTTTAACACCGATGTCACCCCATCCGCCGTAGACCGTCTGCCGAAAAAATGAAAACAACTTTTTCAAATCATACTACGAAAATGAAAATTATAGGAGAGCAAAGCGCTTCAAATCGAGATTTGATACTTATTTTTGAGTATTTTCTATGGATTTGACATATTGGGAGGGCGTCATTTCGTTGAACAACTTAAAAGCTCGATTAAAAGTAGACTTGGACTCAAAGCCACATTCAAAGGCCAAACTAGTGAGGGTATAGTTTTTATGTTGGCCGTCTAAAATTTTTGTTTTGAAGAATTCAACTCGGTGTTTATTGATGTACTGATTGAAGTTGGTATTTAGTCCTTTGCTTAATACATGGGAGCAGGTTTTTTCAGCGGTTTGCAGATATTGGGCGAGTATCTTTAAGTTGAGGTCAGGGTTGAGATAGACCTTTTCTTTTTCCATTAAGTCTTGTAATTGTTGGATATGTTTAGACAAGTCTCCTTCCTTTACTAAGGGCGTACCAAGGTTAGGTTTGGTCTGATAAATATTACTTGGATAAAAGCTTTTGATCCCATTAAAAGAAACCCACAGAATAAAGGCTACAAAAGTGCAACTCCTTCCAATCATAAAGATCGAACCAAAATCATATCCAAATAAAAAATCACCTACTATAAAACAAAATTCAACCAATGCAATAAGCAAAAAGCCATTGGCAAAACCAACCAACCATTTTTTCAAATCTTTAGTCCAAAAGTATTTTTTATCGCTCCTGTCTAGCTGCCAGATAGATTCGCTAAATAACAATTGACAGCCCAATAAACTATAGGCAACTAAACTAATCGGAAAAAGATAGGATTCAATTTCCAAATAAATCGGAAAGGACGTTTCTCCCCAAAGGTGACTTTTATAAGCCAAACTTCTAAAGCCAATACTGAGATAAACTAAAGCTTGAATAGCTGGCAAGACCAAATGCAAATAATCAACCGACCGCAGCTTATTATAGTACTTGGACTTAACCAATAAATAAAATAGCGGACCAATACTTAAAGAATAAAAAATAGGAATGAAATACAAGTTTTTAAACCGATTGGTAATTCCAGACATGGTCAACATATCATTCAACAAGGTGAGCCCTGTCAAAAGCAATAACAAGCTTAAGAAGATAGTTGAGATATGATTGGTCTTGTTTCGCAGCAAAAAAAGAACGCTCAGTAAAAGCGACACGACGATACCAATACTATCTATGGCTATGACGAAAATACTGGATATGGGTAAGGTGATTTCCATTTACTATTATAGAAATGATTTAAATCCAATTATGTTTACAAATAAATTTAAGCCTACTATCACAACTTCCACTTTCCACACAATTATAATTTACACACATCTCTAAAATATAACAATAATCTTACAAAGAGGGAATTAATTTCTATATTGAGTTATGAACGATATTCCTCCAAAGGGACGTTGCTCGTTTTAAATAATCAAAACTTCTAAACAAATGAGACCACCCATCTGCACAATCTGCAAAAAAAGATTCGCCCCAAGAGAAGGAGGAAAAATCTTCTTCAAAGAATCAGAAGAAGATAAGAAATACAATGAAAGATTTAAAAAACCAGGATTCGTCGGACACAAACGAGGGCTAGAATGGTTTTGTCCCAAACACATCGATACTGCCAAAAAGTATAAACACCTAACAGCCGCAGAAGCGATTCCAAAAATAAAAGAAGACCATTAATTTTTAAATTGCTCTTTATCTGGTAAGCTGAAACTTGGATCAGCTTCTTCTGTTACACTCTCTCTATTTTGAAAAGTCAACTTCCATTTATCATCATAAATTGAGTTGTACCAAATCTCCATTTTAACGTCTTTCAAACGCTTAAAAAATTCTTGGGCTAATGGCAAATTATTATTTAAATTAAGGAAAATTCTTCCATCTCCATTACTAATAATTGAATTATGAATAGCTGAATTTCCAATGGTAGTTCTAATCTCTTTTGGCATATCAAATTTTTTAAAAAGATCCCACCAATCAATTACTGCTTTTTCTTTATAACTAACTCTTACATCTGTTATTATGGCTGGACCAACGCCCGCATTACCAAGAGAAAAATAAAGTTCAGTAACCGTATTTCCCTCTCCATCGCTTTTCGTATAGCCAGCTAAAAGTCGAGGCCAAACTTCTGCTTTCGAGCGTTGATACATTAATTCACGTTGTTCGGACATGATTCGAGTTTGCATAATCGAAACGACCAAGGCACACATACTAATAATAATCACCCCTAGGGTAATAATATTTTGAGGTTCTTTGACAACTTCTAAAAATGATTTCTTTTCCATTTATAGTTTTATTTTATTCTTTTAGACTTTCGTCAAATGAAAAGCGCTTTAGGAATAATTCTATTCTATCACATACCAACTAAAACCCTCCGCAGCTACTTTTACTTTCAATGTAATTTCATAGTTCCGATTCAATTCATAAGAAACTGCAGCTTGATCTTCCTGACGCACCTGAGCTGCGTCTTTAATCCCCGTATAATACAAAGGCACTTTAATTTCTTTCACCACTTCTTTTTTCAATGGATTGAAAATCATCAGCAATCCTTTTTCCTTTCCATTTGGATTCACATTGAGCCAATAGTCGAG
>CAYQRA010000678.1:0-4149 GCA_964419315.1 uncultured Saprospiraceae bacterium
TTAGGTATTAGGTAGGAGGTGGTAAGTAGTAGGTCGTAAGTGCGACTTAATACCTACTACTTACTACCTCCTACTTACCACCTACCTAGCGGTCATTCTAATACTTCCATCCAGACGGATGATTGTTCCATTGAGCATTTGGTTTTCGATAATTTGTTTTGCTAAGGAGGCAAACTCTGCGGGCTTTCCCAATCGGGAAGGGAAGGGGACTTGTGCGCCCAAAGAAGCTTTTGTTTCTTCTGGTAAATTCATCAGCATTGGGGTTTCAAAAATCCCGGGGGCGATCGTCAATACCCGAATACCTACTCTTGCGAACTCCCGTGCAATCGGTAAAGTCATCGCTACTATTCCTCCTTTAGAAGCGGCATAAGCCGCTTGTCCAATTTGTCCGTCGAAGGCGGCGACGGATGCGGTGTTGATGATGACACCTCTTTCGTCACTTTCGCCCGGTTCATTTTTTTGTATTGCATCAGCTACTAAACGGATCATATTAAAGGTGCCAATTAAATTGATTTGAACGGTTTTTTGAAAAAAATCTAAGGGATGAATGCCTTTTCTTCCCAGTACTCTTTTGGCAGGGCCAATGCCTGCGCAATTGATCAAGCCTTGAATGCTTCCAAATTTTTCAAGTCCTTGTTCCAGCATATTTTGCACACTATTCTCGCTGGTGACATCGGTTTTTACAAACAAGGAATGTTCTCCTAAAGTACTTTGAGCAGTAGCTCCAGCTTCCTCGTTGATATCCGCTAAGATGGCCTTTCCTCCGTTTTGAATGAGCATCTTTGCAGTGGCCAATCCAAGTCCAGAAGCTCCGCCGGAAATGACGAATGTATTTTTATCTATGATCATAATTTTGTTGGGATTTCGGATTTCAGATTTTGGAATCGTCAATCCGGCTTTTTAATTTTTGTTTCTTACTATTTTATCGAGAGAATAGTTTCCTGGACCTGTAAAAGCTAAGACGGTATAAGCTGCCAGATAAACGAATGCCAATTCTTTTTTTCCAAAGGGGTCGGCTCCGTGAATGATAAAAGCAGCTACTAGCATGGTGATTATCAAAGGTGCTGTTGCCCAACGCGTGAATAGTCCTAAAACGATAAATAAGGCACAAGCCACTTCTGCAAAAGCGGTCAGTCCCAAAGAGAAGGGGGCTCCTAATCCGAAGGGGTCGGCAAATTGGTTGGGGTCGCCAGTGAAAAGTTTCATCATTTTACCCCAGCCATGTCCAAAGAGCATGAAGCCGCCAAAGACCAATCTTAGAATTAATAATCCGATGTCGTTAAGGTTTTTCATAATTAATTATTTGGTATGAAATCTAATTAAAACCTGTTCTTTTCAACATTTCCTCATTCCAAGTTACCACGCCAGTTTTATCTGCCCATTTTTGATAGTCCAAATTTAAGGCTTTGACCAAATCAGGTTTTTCCTTCGCTAAATCAATAGCCTCGATGCGGTCTGTTTGCATATCATATAGTTGCCATTGATTAGCGGGATAGGTGGAAAGCATTTTCCAGTTGCCTTTGCGAATAGCTCGGTTTCCGGCCCATTCATAACAGATAGGCTTTTGGTGCCGCCATTCTTTTCCTTTTAAAAGTGGAAGGAAGTTTTCTCCGGCCAAGGGTTTGGTATTTATATTTTGATAGATTTTGGGATAATCAATTTCTGCAAAAGCCAAAAGAGTGGGCAAAAAATCAACGAAGTGAATGCCCCCTTTTTCGATGATGTCCGCAGGTATTTCTTTGGGATATCTTGCAATGAATGGACTACTTATTCCTCCTTCGTAAGGAGAGGATTTATAATTTCTAAAAGGTACATTTGAAAGATGCGCCCAAGGTTCTCCATAAGATTCATTGGAGCCCGGGTGTCCCACTTTTCCTTTAGATGGGATAAATAATGGGATTTTTTGAATGTCCCATTCATCCGCTCCATTGTCTGAAACAAATAAAATTAGTGTTTCCTCCAACTGATTGGTTTCCTTTAAATAAGCAAGTAATTTACCAATATTTTGATCGAGATTGTCTACCATAGCGGCATAAACTTCCATTTTTTCTGACCATGTTTCTTGTTCTTCCTTGGTCAAAGAATTCCATTTTGGGACATTCGTTTCCACTGCTGCTGATTGACCTTTTTTTACAATCCCAAGCGCCATCTGTTTTTGATGTCTGAGTGTTCTTAAAGAATCCCAGCCAATGTCATACCTGTTTTTATACTTTGCAATATCTTGTTCTTTTGCATGGAGCGGCCAATGCGGTGCATTATAAGCCATGTACAAAAAGAAGGGTTTCGAAGTTTCTTGCTCTTTTAAAAATTGAATGCCTTTATCCGTAAAAACATCGGTCGCATAAAAATCTTTTTCTTTGATGTTGTACTTCTGATTTCCATCTAGGTAAAAACGATCTTGGATAACTTTCATGATGGGTTCATCATCAAAATAACTTGCCCCTCCATCCAAGATTCCAAAAAACCGATCGAAACCTCTTTGTTGAGGTTGATGCAATGAATCATTGCCAATGTGCCATTTGCCGGACATATAAGTTTCGTAACCTCCCTCTTGAAAAACTTCTCCAAAAGTAAGCGACTCTTTATTTAAAAAACCTTCATACCCTTTCTCTTGCAAATCAATATTGAAAAAGCCAATGCCTGTCTCGTGAGGATATCTACCCGTCAATAAGGAGGCACGAGAAGGTGCACAAATTCCATTATTATAACACTCGGTCAGTCGAAGACCTTGCTTGGCCAATCGGTCAAGATTTGGGGTGGCAATCTCTCCACCATAGCAACCTAAATCTCCGTAACCCAGATCATCCGCCATGATTAAAAGGATATTGGGTTTTGGCTTGGGTAATTCTTTTTCTTTACTTTCAGAAAAGCATCCAAGGAATAAAAAAGAATTTAAAACTATCGCAAATAGAAATGGTCGGTACTTCATTTTGATTTTTAAAAATGGATGATTTTAACTATTTGTAATCGGACTTTCTACATCCGAAATCTCCTGATGTCTTTTCAAGTTAAAGTCTATTGACTCCAAAGCCGCTAAGCTTAGCTTTGGGTACAATTTCAACACCTTACGAGCGTGCATGTGCACGACGGGCGCGTTGACGGTTTCGACTCCTTTTAGAATATTGTCTTTAAAACAGAAAACGATTTTTTGATTGGCCTCCGGATTGTTTTTTTCAATAAAATGATTGCAAGAATTAGTCAGTCCGGCCATTTGCAGTTTGCAATCGACTTGGTCACTCCAAAACCATGGAACCGCATCATAAGGATTAGGATTTCTGACTAGGCGGTGGGCAACGGTGCGAGCATGGTCCGTAGCTGCCTGAACGGATTCAAGACGGATTTGCTCTCCCGAATTTGGATTGGGAAAAGCAGCGCAATCTCCGATAGCGGAGATGTGTTCGTCGGAAGTAAGGAGGTGTTCATTTACCACAATGCCGTTTTCGATTTTCAAACCTGCTGCTGCTGCCAAAGTAATATTGGGACGTACCCCGGCTGCTACCAAAACCAAATCGCCTTCCAATTTAGTGCCATCTGCCAATTCAACACCTATGGCTTGATTGGCAGCGTTGACTACTATCTTTTTTGCAAAAATATTCAGTTTTACCTTCGTTCCTTGTTCCAAATGTTTTTGTAAAAAAAAGTCAGAAATCGAAGCTGAAACGGCACGAGACATCAAACGTTCCGTTCCTTCAATAAGAGTCGTTTTTATACCAAAAGTCCTTGCCACACTTGCAAACTCCAAGCCGATGAAACCACCACCGATAATGATAGCCTGTTGGGTGTTTGCCAGTTTTTCTTTAATGATTTTTGCTTCTTCCAAAGTACGAATGAAGACCACATTTTTGGCAGACAAACCTTCTATCGGTGGGCGCTTATTGCTGGTACCTGTGGCAATGACCAAATGGTCATAGGCGTATTTTTCACCCCGGTTAGTTGTTACTTCGCGAGTAGTTCGGTCAATTTCCGTCACCGTCGTTTCGTCTAATAATTGAATGTTTTTTTTCTCAAAAAAAGCTTTTGGACGAATCAATAGTTTTTCTTCGTTGCCCTTTTTTAAAAAAGATTTGGACAAAGGTGGACGGTGATAGGGGAAGCCTTTTTCCTTTCCTATCATAATTATGTCGCCTTCAAATTTAAAAAGACGCAAAC
>CAYQRA010000679.1:0-4124 GCA_964419315.1 uncultured Saprospiraceae bacterium
AATTATTAGACCAAATATTAAAAGCGGGTTTTTCTAGTATTGCACAAATTCAAGATTTTCAGATCCCTGAAGAAAAAGCCAAGCGCCTAGTCGAGGAAAAACAAAATTTGGAAAAAGCATGGGTGCAACAAAATCAATCTCTGGAAGACAGTAAAATAGATTTGGAGAAACTCGTATTATCGCTGAAAGATCAACCCGAGCAAGCGGCTTTATTGACTCGTCAAAACCAACTGGAACTTAGTTACCAAGAAATGCTTCAAAGCATTGGCGGTCTAGAAGCCGAACTGAAACTCCAAAAAGATTTGAAGTCGGAAGCCACTCGCCTATTGGAAGAAATCAGCAAACAAAGACAGGAATTCAATCGTTGGGCTAGGATTTATGATTTGATTGGTTCTGCGGATGGCAAAAAATTCCGCGTATTCGCCCAAGGGCTGACTTTGAAAAAACTAAGCTTACTCGCCAATAAGCACCTTAAAAATCTCGATGGCCGCTATTGGATCGAAAAATTGAATGGTGATAATCTAAAATTAGAAATCATCGACACTTATCAGGCGGGCAATCGCCGCTCGATGAATACTTTGTCTGGTGGCGAAAGCTTTTTGGTGAGTCTTGCTTTGGCGCTGGGTTTATCCGATTTGGCGGGTAGAAATACCAATATTCAATCGCTCTTTATTGATGAAGGCTTTGGCACCTTAGACGATGCTTCACTGGATTTGGCCATTACCACCTTAGAAAATTTACAAACGGCTGGAAAGACCATTGGGGTCATCTCGCACGTTAAAGAACTCAAGGAACGAATTTCCACGCAAATACAATTGAAGAAACAAGGCAATGGCATTAGTCAAATAGAAATTGTGGGTTAAGTTCTAGAGCAATCGCATCATAAATAATCAATATCCAGTAAGCAATTTTCAATATCGAATAAGACTAAACAATCGGGGGAGACCAATTAATAGGCGCAGAAAATAGAGTTTTCTTTAAAGTTTTAATCCATCAGTCTTTTCGAAACTTCCTTGGCCAATAATTATTCGATATTCCTATAATTTTAAATGTGATTGCTCTAATACATTATTAATCTAAGTTAGCCCTCTTCGATCCTTGAATCTTGCCATAATCTCGCCTACTCATCGAATTTTCATCGTCAACGGTCGATAAGGCTTACTTTTTGCCTATTTTTCATTAATTTGATCACTGAAATCAACCCAACCTTATGAGATTCTATCTAATTCTACCTTTTTTATTGGTCTTTGGCGCTTCTATTGCCCAGCAAGGCACGACCTTGGAGGAATACCGTTTCCTCACCAAAGGCTATGCTTATCAAAAGGAAATGGGCCTTGATGCGAGTAAAGAGGGGTATACTTTTAATACGCTACATACCGCCCAAAATGGAATAGCCTTTATCGCCATGTATCGCAGGGGCAATAGCACTCCGCAAGCAATCCTATGTATCTTTGATCAAGGAATTTCCCCCAATAGTTTCCTTTGTATGCCTAATAATGCGGCGGCAAAAGACATTGTGGCCTTGTATGAAAAGGATCGAAATAATATGTTGAGTTACGAAAAACGGAAAGCCCTAGATAAGGCCATGTCAGAATTATTGTTTGTACAAATGGGAGAACGAAGTAGTGCCAACACCTTAGCCCAAGCTCCAACGACTACTTATCAGCCAGAAGTTTTTACTCCACGGGGAACTAGTTCTCAACCGCTAGTCGCTACCGCCAAAACGGCACCGTCTTATCCGGTACAAGCACCAAGAGTCAATAATGATGATCCTTGGGAAGGTTTGCCGATCACGGCTACGGCGCCGACTACTACCCCGAAGAGTTATGATTATCCAGCAGCGACGCCAAATAATGCGGCGGCTCCCAATGCCGCTAATCTAAAAGTAAGTTTTGCCTTAGACAATCGTCCGATCAGCTATCAAGCCCCTTTGAACACAAGTACCCGAAAAAAAGGAAAAGTCGTTATCAAACTTTGTGTCAGTCCAAATGGCGATGTCTTGAGTTCCAAATTTACCCAGAGAGGTTCTACCAGTCTCGATGCGACTTTGATCCAATTGGCTTTGGATAATGCTTCGAATATAAAATTTCAGCAGAATAGTCAACCCGAACAATGCGGTACGATTACTTATGCTTTCAACCTATAAGTACCAGCCATTCCTTGGCTCCAATTAATTTTATTGATCACCAAAATTTGAATAATTTCCTAATGCAGAAAGATTTGAAAAAAGTATTTGGCAACACCCACGGACTCGATGATAAGAGTGTCTCTTTTTTGACCAATGCCCTCGAAAAAAATAACCTTCCCGGTTTTGACTATATTGAATTCAAACAATCCCTTGCGGCTTTATCGGCAATGGACATGGATGAAATCACCGCTTATAAATCTGCCTTCGCGACTGCTTCGACGGTTGGATTGACGAAGTCTAAGCTTTTAGAAACCGCTACTCATTACAAAGGTATTTTGAGTAAAGAAAAAAAGCAGTTTGATCAAGCGATGAAAAATCAAATCCAGCAAAAAGTGGCGGGAAAAAGAGAAGAAGTAGAAAAACTCAAGCAGCAAATTCAAGCGCATCGCCAAAAGATTGCCCAATTGGAGGATCAAATTGGTAAGTACCAAAATACGGTAGACAATGCGGATGCGGAAATCAATGCGGCTAAAGAAAAAATTGAAGCGACCCAAAAGGGATTTGAGTTTACTCACCAAAGTATCCTCAACCAAATTGATAAGGATGTAGAAAACATCAATACTTACTTATAAATAAGTCGCAATTAATATTTCCCAAAAAACCAATATATTCGCGTTAGAACGCGTATTTTTATCAGCAAATCAATCTAATTAGAACAATATGTCAGATTTTAAGCAAATCGATACTGAAAATTTCAAGCAAAAGTCTTTTTGGCAAAAGCCAGAGGGGGTGACTGGTGCTATCTTTTTAGCCGCATTAGTCGGTGGAGGTGGATACCTTCTGTATAGCTCTATGGGGGCTATTATTGGTTTCCTAGGACAAACCATCGGAATGGTAAGCATGCTGATCGCCTTGGCGGCTTTGGTCTACATGGTTTTAGATCCAAAAATGCGAAACCTCGTTTGGTATATGTACAAAAGTGTGATGCGCAAAATCACTGGGATTTTTGTCAATATCGACCCTATCGGTATTCTCAACTCTTATGTAGATAGCTTGGAAGATAACTTGCGAAAAATGAGCAAGCAAATCGGAGCGATCCGCGGCCAGATGAGAAAGTTGTCGACCATAATGGAACAAAACAACAAGGAGATAGACAATAATATGAAGTTGGCAGCAATGGCCAAGCAAAAAAATAATAATAAACAATTGATGTTGTCTTCTCGAAAAGCTGCTCGCTTAAAAGAAAGCAATGGCAAGTACAAAGCGCTACATTCCAAAATGGAAATCATGTATCGCATCCTGACCAAAATGTATTCTAATTCTGAAATCCTACTCGAAGATACGCGTGATCAAGTGAAGATGAAAGAACAAGAACGCAAAGCCATTCGCGCGAGCCACTCTGCGATGCAAAGTGCGATGAGCATCATTTCTGGTGATCCCGACAAACGTGCTATGTTTGATCAGGCGATGGAAGTCGTTGCGGATGATGTGGCCAATAAGGTAGGAGAAATGGAACGCTTCATGGAGATGTCGGCCAACTTTATGGATTCGGTAGACTTACAAAATGGAGTCTTCGAAGAAGAAGGGATGCAGATGTTGGAGAAATGGGAAAAGGAAAGTACACTGATGTTGATGGATGGAAAAACAGTGGATGAAACTTTGGATCTCAATAGTCCTGTGGCTCGACCGGAAAGAAGAACGAATAGTGGCGATAGTAATTCTTATGATAATTTGTTTGATTAAGGGATTTTATGATCTTCTTCTAAAAAAAGGATTGGCCGTTTGGTCAATCCTTTTTTTGTGGGTTTTAATCGAGACTTTATTTCAGGAAAAGAAGCAATTCCAATCAACTAAAACATGTTTAAATTTCTATTTTTAAAAGACGCTTATCCTTGTTTTCAAAAATACTGAGGAATCAATTCTTTTAATTTTTCCAAAGTCTCCCCTACCGTCAAATCACTTTTCCCACCCGCAGCATTGGCATGTCCACCTCCGT
>CAYQRA010000680.1:0-4116 GCA_964419315.1 uncultured Saprospiraceae bacterium
TCTTGTCCATATCCGTCGGCTACATAGATGTCGCCATTAGGCCCGATTGCCGTTTCTGAAGGGCAGAACAATTCGTCTTCTTTGTACTCGCCAATTTTATGAGGATGTTCTATGTTGAAAACAGTCTTGCCGTCCATAGTCATTTTACTGACAATTCCATTTTGCTGGTTCAGCCCTTTTTCATTTACAAACCAACCGGAGTCCGTTAAGTATAAGAAATCTTCTCCACCTTCATTATTGATCGTTAAGCCATGCCCTCCAGGGAAAGAAGTCCCCCAGGCATCTAATACCTTACCGGATTTGTCAAAAATCACAATATTATTTTTAGGATGATCTCCCATCATAATCAATCGCCCTTTGCTATCCATCTGCATTTCATGGCAGTTCATTAAAGGTGTTTTATCCATACTTATGTCTGCCCAATCGGTAATCAATTTGTATTGATAGTCACCATGTCCTAAAATCATTTCACTCATTTTTATAATTTTCTTTTTGTTAATTCAATTTTCCTGTTAGGGATTCAAAGCCCATCAAGGTGTTATTTAAAAAATAATGTGGTTCACTTATTTCTAATTTATCTGCGTGCTTTACTAATGCCTTTAGTAGTTCTTCTAATTCCAATCTTGCCAGATGCGCCCCTGCACAAAAATGGGACCCAAAACCCCAAGCAACATGATCTCTTGGATTTCGGTGAACGTCAAATGTATCGGGATTAGGGTATTTTTTGGGATCTCGATTGGCTCCGGGTAGGAGTACGATTATCGTTGCACCTTTAGGGATAGTATAGCCTTTATAGTCATAATCTTCTGTCACATTTCTTTTGAATCCTCTTACCGGACAGGAGAGGCGAAGTATCTCATTGATTACTCCGGGAATCAAATCTGGGTTAGCTTTGATTTCCTTAAACTGCTTTGGATTTTTGGCCAATTCCCAAAACATATAAGACACAGAAGCAATAGTGGTATCCAGACTTGGAATGGCATAACCCATAACGATAGATTTACCTTCTCGCTCGCTAAGTTCCCCCTTCTTGATCGCTTGAAACATAGCAGCCGACCAGCTTCCTGGTGCCACGGATTCTTCCGTTAAGGATTGTGCATATTTGGATAAGCCAAAAATTAATTTGGGTAGAGATTTAATCGTTCTCCAGTTGGTTGGTCCCATCGTATTGAAGGAGGCAAAAGCCCATTCCAATAATTTGGCTCTCCCTTTTTCCGGATAGCCGATCAATTTGCTGACAATGGATAAAGGCAAATGGGCTGCAAAATCTTTAACCACGTCAAATTTTTCTTTTTGCATCAAGTCTTTTACCAATTGCTCGGAAGAGTCGGAAATTTGATCCTTAATGTCTCGCAATTTTTTTTGCGTGA
Organism: uncultured Saprospiraceae bacterium; assembly: GCA_964419315.1. Taxonomy (GTDB): domain Bacteria; phylum Bacteroidota; class Bacteroidia; order Chitinophagales; family Saprospiraceae; genus CALLVY01. Next base: position 1,371 of record CAYQRA010000680.1, read on the forward strand.
TTGGTTTCATGTACCACTTTTTAATTTTTGCGTGGTAAGTTCCATCCATGCTTAGCGGAGACAAATCTTGTGCTTTATTGGTCGCTTCGGTTAGGGCAACGCCTCCTTCGCAACTAAAAACTTTTGAATTTCTTAAAACCGTGGTCACCGCCTCATAGCTGGTGAGTAGGTATAATTTTCTTTTTTTGTGGTACACGACCTCCCCCAAATCCTGTAATTCTTTATAGAGTAAATTGCCAGCCTTCAGGGACTTGGTAGAGTAGATGTCTTTTTTATATACGGGTATTTCTTTGGACATGATATTTAGGTTTTAAACAACTTCCCTCTATGTTTATAGGTCTTGAAGCGCTCGGTCCATCGCCTTGTTGAATAGTTCAAATAATTGTTCCCGAACCTCAAATCGTTCACTTATCGTTCTGGTCCAAGGGATATGGACATCTTTTGTTCCTGCTTCGGAGTAAGTTTTAAAGTCCGCTCCTTTTTCATTGAAGGATATTAATTCTGCTTTGGTGATGTTCTTATCATCAACATGTCCATTCACGATGGTTAAGTTAAATCCCGTAGGATCATCATTCATGTAGCCGCAGATTGAATCTATTGTTTCTTTATTGAATGCCATGACAATTAATTTTCATTTTTGTTTACAAAATTGGTTTCATTTATCCAAGCTCTGCCTTCCTGATACAAGGCTTCCATTTCTGCTGTTTTGTCCTCCACTATATTCTTCTTTAATTTTAGCCCTTTCTTACTTAAAAGATAAGCTAGATACTTAGAAGAAGGAGGCGTCTTATTTAATTTTGATCTTGCGTCAATCCAGAAGCTATTCAAATAAAAGAAGAGGGAAGGAGAGACCGGGTCCATTCTGTCCTTTTCGTAGATACCCACTCGTTTTACAATTCGCCACTCCCCATCCCGTTTTTCTAAAAAATCGAAAAACCGAATCTGGCTAGTAATATCTACTTCATAAAACCTCAATGGCGCTCTTACTTTTAAACTAGCATTGGTTTCTGCGGTAGCTCGGTCTCCATTGACCACTACATAAGGTGTTTGCAACAAGTGAGTCATCGCATTTCCTCCTTGAGCTATTTTTTCGCTTGCACCCGCAAATGCACCAAAAGGCCCATCAAACCAGGACAAGGAAATGGTTCCGTCTGGCCAAAAGGTATTCTTTAGGTCTTGCCATTTGCCTCGGTCTCTGAAATTTCCCCAAGCGTTTATTACCGTGTTAATGGCTAAACGGTCATTGGTGTTTTCGTCAGTGACTTGTATCCCTAAGCCATTGTCATCAGCAATCGAAAAGTACTCAGGTTTTTGATTATTTTGGGAGGGTAAAAAAACTCCGATTAACCAAAAAATGAACCCAACCGTCACAAGAATTCCTAGTCCTATTTTCATTTTTTTATTCATTAGGCAAATTGGTAATTTATTCCGTAATAGGCGTTGCGATCAACTGTACCGTTTTGTGGGACAGTAACTTCCATCCCTTTTTTCGATTGGCGTATACTCGCACATAGGTGATATTGATATTCATATCCTCTCCCTGGATGTTCATGCCCGAATTATAAACGCCATTGACAATAGCAATGTCATCATGCAACTCTACTTCCGACTTTGCTGTTTTGCGATATTTAAAAGGCTTCTTTTTGACTGCATCTAATGTTTGGGTTTTATCTTCAAAAGCGAGATAAGCATCTTCTCTGATCCATCCGTCACCATGAGTAAACATAAAGTCATCCGCGAATATTTTTTCCAAATAATCCGTTGCTCCATGCAGCATCGCAATCTCAAAATCCTCATTAAGGGCTAAGATTTTTTCTTTTCTATTTTCTTTAGAAAAGTGGTCTGTCGAAATTTCAGTTGGTGTAGTTACCGTATTAGTTGATTCTTTCATTTCGCAAGCATAAAGGGATAAGAGAATAATAAAACTACCTAGCAAGGAGGAGGTCATTGGTTTTATCTGCATGGAGATTTATTGTTTTTGCTGAGAGAAGAAGTGTTGCTGTAAATGACAACACTTCTTCAAATTGGCCAATCCTATTCGAACTCATATTTCAAAGTGAAATACATCGCGCGAGGCAGGATAGGAACGACTGCATGCAAAGCATCTGGATTTGCTGCAATGGATTCAGCGGTAACTCTATTGGGGTTAAAAGATTCTAAGATAGAACCTGGTGCAAATGAAGCATTGACTCCAAAGGTGTTGAGCGTATTATTGACATTGACTGCAAAGGATAAATTATCTGTAAAATTATATCCAGCGCCCAAGTTGACTAAACCAAATCCAGGGATTTTGAAAGCATTGGGTTGATTGGCCCATCTTTCTCCGGTATATCGGTATTGTACCAAGGCATAGAACTTATCTGTTGCATAGGTAGGGGTGATGTTAAACAGGATATTGGGTGTGTTTTCTGCTTTGTTTCCAGAGTAATCAATCAACTCATCATCATCTCTTGGTGCATCGTTTGGAGTCCATATTTTCCAATCCGTATATTCAGCATCTTGGATAGTAGCTCCACCTCTGACGGTGAAATTTTTGGCAACATTCCAATCTACTTCTAGCTCTACGCCGAAGGTTCTTTGTGCATTAAATTGTGGCTCTGGAAAGTAAATGGTATTCGTTTCATCGGCTGTGAGGACGATCGTTGCTACATCTGTAAGATTACTAAAGAAAGGAGTGATCGAGGCTTTTATATTTTCGTTTCGAACCTTGTATGCCACCTCAAACTGGGTAATATTCTGATTTCGT
>CAYQRA010000681.1:0-4105 GCA_964419315.1 uncultured Saprospiraceae bacterium
GCTACCGAGGTGGATGGTGTGAGTGGCTTGTGCTAACAGGTCTTTTCCCGGAAATACGCCATTGACAATGTGGAGGGCTTCTTTGCCCGACAATCGGATGACGCCAATGGCGCCGAGGCCGGGAGGCGTAGCTAATGCGACGATGGTATCCTGCAAATCATGTGACGTATAACTCATGCCGCAAAGGTAGAGAAAACTTTGAAAAGAATACTGCGGATCTGGTGTGCAAGTTTCCCGCAATAAGCGGAGGAAATCCAATTTTCACTAGCCCACCCATTTGGGTGATTTTTTCTTAAGGAAATCAAAATCACCTAAAAGGGTGAGAAGAAAAGAAATTAGTCCCTTTAATTTTGTGACATCAATTTCTCATAAAAAACCAAAACATAATGAAAATTACACTCCCTACATTACTCGTCTTATTTGTTTCCCTTTGCTTATCACAATCTTTATTGGCAACTACGATCACCTGGACGGGCAATGGCTCTGGCAACCTTTGGAGTACTGCCGGCAATTGGAATACCGGTACGGTTCCCAGTACTTCAGATGATGTCATCATTCCCGCTGGCTCGGGAATCATACGTTTTAATTATGCCAATCGTTCCGTTCAATCTTTGATGATCGAAAGCGGATCGGTGCTGCGTATTCTCAGTGGAAGAAAACTCAATGTAGTTGGAAATATCCCTCAACCGCTGATCAATAGCGGAACCCTATTTAACCGGGGAACTTTACAGCTCGCTAATGCTACCAATGTTGCCTTTATTAATTTTGGTAGCTTGTATAATCGAGGTTTGATTAGTATGGATAATCAAAATGGAACAGGTCTTGACAATCAAGGACAAGTGTTTAATCGAGGGAATGGGACGATGGATTTTGGAAAAATTTATGGGGTTTTAATCCGTACTGTTTCCGGTGATTTTCTCAACGAAGGGAAGATTCGTTTTTTGGCAGGGGGAGAAGGGGAAAATATGTTTGTAGGAGATGGCTTTGAAAATGCCAGTACCGGAAGTATCGAATATGGAGATGGGCACCCTGGAGGATTTAGTGTGTATGGAACTGGGGCTACCAATAATGGACTTATTAGTTTTGTCAACTCTGCCTCCTACAGCTTTTCAATATACATAAATAGTGGATCTTCCTTTACCAATACTGCCAATGGAAAGGTTATCATAAATTCTGATGGTGGAGTTGTTTATAATTTGATGCTACCAATCAATTCAAGTTTTGAAAATAATGGCCTGCTTCAGATTTCTAGTTCCAATGGGAATAGTGGAATCCATGTTTTATCAGCGAGTCTTTTAAATAATGCTGGAGGGAAAATCGTCATTGATAATAGTGTTACAGGACTGGTGGTTTCGAGAACGGGGACGTTCTATAATTATGGTTCTTTTGAATGTACGGATAGCAATACAGGGATTTTAAGTGGTGGCTCTGTATTCAATGATTTGGGTGGAAAAATGTTTTTGAATCAGTTGAATGCGGGGATCGTTTTGTCTCCTTCTGGTATGTTTACCAATGCAGATTCAGAGATTGAATTTAGGAATATTGGTAGTGAAGATATTTACAATAGAGGGAGTTTTGCTAACATAGATTGTGGGTACATCTTGGGCGATAATAAAATCCATAATTCTAATGCAAGTATGATCAACAGTGCTTGGATGGATTATTCCAATCCAGGAGCTTTACATACGGCGTATAGCTCGGTGATTGATAATATTGGAATGGTCATCGATCCTTATGATCGTTTTGTGAATGTAATAGACAATCAAGAAGTCAGAGTGACGGCTTTGAATAATCCTCAAGCAAATGTCCCTTACCCAAATGTCTTCGATCTTGTTAATGCTGGGATCACCTATATTGATAATTTTTACCTCGATCCAAACTTAAGTATTTCTGCAGGCTCTTTTGATTATTATACCAATACTTATGTACCCAATAATGCCTCGATTGGTGCCACTAAGCTTTACGCTAAAAGCTCCGTGGGCTGTACTCGATTGATCGAAATTTTGATCAATGGAACGATTGCTCCCATCACCAACGAACAAGAAGATCAATTGCTATTGCCTCGCCAAAATTCGAGTCAGGAGCCTGCTTTGATAAAACTTAAAACTTTTCCCAATCCAAGCAATGGTTTTTTCCAAACACAATTGCCAGAACTGATAGCAGGAAGCTATGAATTACAGGTTTTTAATGCACAAGGACAGCTGGTGATTGCTCAAAAGGGAGCGGCTGGATCAAAAGACAATCCCTCTTTTGATCTTAGGGAATCTCCTGCCGGAATGTATTGGCTACGCTTGTTGAATAATGGCCATTTGGTCGCTCAAGATAAAATACAAGTCATCAATTAATAACAGGATTCTAGACCGCTTGCTTTAGCAATGGAGTAGGCGGTATTGAAGTACTCAAATTTTAAGAAAACACCTTCTTAGACGGAACTTCTATGTCCAGAAGAGAGGTATCCCAAAATCAAATAATCAAAAACCAAGACAATGAATTTTCTAAAATTAAGCTTAGTTGCATTTGCCTTTTTTACGAGCAATTTCTTATTTGCCGCTGCCATCACTTGGACCGGAGCTGGTGCCAATAATCTTTGGAGCAATACGGCCAATTGGAGCACCGGTACCATTCCAAATTCAGCAGATGATGTCACGATTCCTGCGGGCGTCGGCGTGGTACGATTTAATTATGGCAACCGAAGAGCAAAATCGGTCTACATCCATGCTGGATCTACTTTGCGTATTATCCCTGGTGCGAAGCTTCGCTTACTTAGTGCAGGAGTAGGTAATGCCATACACAATTTAGGTACAGTGGATGTTCGAGGTACTTTGCTTATTGAGAATGCCACAAGTACTGGATTTTATAATCTAGGAACCCTTAGCAATCGGGGCTTGATTAGTATTAAAAATACATCGTTCTATGGTTTAAGAAATCTTGGTGCTATTTTTAATCGAACTACCGGAACAATGCAGTTTTTAGATACTGGTTTTTCGGATGACCTAGCTACGGTAACGGGAACTTTAAGGAATGAAGGGACGCTTCGGTTTTTAGCGGGGAGTACCGGAGGCGGATTGTCGGTTGGAGATGGTTTTGTAAATACTTCGACAGGTAGTATTATTTTTGAAGACGGACACACTGGTCGTATTCTTGTAGAAGAAAATACGGCGACCAATGATGGCTTAATCGAAATGATTAATACCTCCACTACTTATCCAATATACATATCATCAGGATCTACGTTTACCAATGGCACAAGTGGAGAAATCGCTCTTGATGCTTGTGTTTGTAATGCAGGGATATCTATCGTAATTAATGCTACTTTCGAGAATCAAGGAAGTATTGATCTTGATGGTTTATCTTCTGCAACCGGAATTCAGATTTTGAGTGGTCGCATGGTGAATAGTACCGATGCGAGTATCTCCATGAGTGTCGTAGATCTAGGAATCAATATCGGAAGTGAATTTGAAAACTATGGAGATATCAATATTATAGCCTCTCGTATTGCTTTATATATTTCTGGAGAAGCCATCAATTATGAAGATGCTACGATTACGATGATCAATGCAGAAGAGGCGCTTAAAACAAATTCAACAGGGGTTTTTACCAACGAAAGTGGCCAGCTTCTTTTTTCAAGTATTATTGAAAATGATATCTTCAATGAAGGTAGTTTTTCCAACCTTGGTTGTGGTTTTATAATCGGAGATAATAAAATTGAAAATGATGGCGGCGTTTTTGAAAACGATGCTTGGCTAAGTTACCTCGATGATGGAGACGATCATGTTTATTCGGGTACACAAATGGTGAATACTGGAGTCGTGATTGATCCTTATGGTCGTTTTGATAATGCCCTCGATAACCAAGAAGCACGAGTAACTGCCTTAGTCAATCCACAAGCCAATGTGGCCTATCCCAATGCGCTCGACATTGCCAATATTACTACCTCAGCGATTGGTGATTTTTTCCTAGACCCTTTACATACGATTTCTGCAGGAACTTATGTTCATGCCACCAATACGTATACGCCAAATAATGCGGCCATCGGTGCAACGACACTTTATACCATCATCTATGAAGATTGTCTCAAGCTAGTTAAAATCCGGGTAGATGGCGG
>CAYQRA010000682.1:0-4095 GCA_964419315.1 uncultured Saprospiraceae bacterium
CATCCTTGCACGCTATGCATGACATGATGTATCTATTGATGATGTTTCTGTAAAAAAGGAAGAGCCCATCATCAATGTTCCGATTCGAGAAGATGACCTTAGTCGAATTACTTTAGAAAAAGGAAAACTCATTACCCTAAAAAATATTTTCTTTGATCATGACAAAGTCGAACTCCTTCCTCGTTCTTTTTCAGAACTCAATAAATTAGTAGCCTTGATGCGCAAGCACCCCTCGATGGTTATCAAAATTATTGGCCATACAGATAGTGTAGGTGAAGTGACTTATAATCTAGAACTCTCCGAACGCAGAGCCAAAGCCGTCATCAACTACCTCCACAAAAAAGGCATTCCTGCCAATCGTGCACTGCACGCTGGCTACGGCAGTTCTCAACCGATCGCCTCCAATGAAGATGCGGAGGGCCGTCAACTGAATAGAAGAGTAGAATTACTGATTTTAAAAAAGTAATGCTCTGACTGAACCGGAAAAACACTTTTCCTCCTAGCTAAAATTTCAACTCCTTTCCATCCATCACTTTGTAGGTAAACCTTTTACAAATATCACCCAAACGGGTGAACAAGACCATATTCGTACGCCCTACCTTTGCAGTATAAATATTCAAGCACCTTAGAAAACTTCTAGTGCTTTTGCTTTCTTTTCTTCAATCTAAAATTCTAAAAAATGAAATACTTATCCCTCTTTTTTATTTGCTCCTTCTTATTTCTAAGTACTCAAAGTTTTGGACAAAAATATAAAAACACAGATCAAATAACAGCCCTTAAATTACACCAAAAGGCAGCCATCAAATTTCAAACGACTCACATGGAAGGCTTTACTGTCGACAAAGACGGTATCCTTCTTCCTAGCAAAGGTTACCACATTATTTATCATGCAGAATCTGGAAACTTCATGATCAAACCAGAAAAAATGCCAGTTCCACAATTAGACAAGGTAGATGTCCAAACAGATGAAACGGGGACTACGATATGTAATTGTGGTTTTGGTGCCGGTGATAATTGCCTATTCTGGAGTAGATCAGAAGGAAACGATGTTTTCATTAAATGTCAGGGAAGTTGTGAATGTGGCAGTATTTACATTCCTTCTCCTCCCTATTGTATCGCATTCCAAACTGCTCATGGAGATTGGAGTAAGACCTAAAAAACTTAGCTAATTTTTTGGTACTCCCTCTAAAAGGACAGATTGGTGATCTTATTGGATCTGCAAAGCGTATAAGAAATTAGAATTAAAAAGTTATTTTTGGTTTTCTTTGCAAACCGATCTGTCCTTTTACTTATTTCAAGCCTTTATGCTCGCACCTTACCTAGACCCTAATGAAATTGAAGCCGGCTGTGATGAAGCAGGTCGCGGTTGTCTTTCCGGGCCCGTTTTTGCCGCTGCGGTCATCCTTCCCAAAGATTTTGATTGTCCGGAGTTGAATGATTCCAAAAAACTCACAGAACGCCAGAGAAAAAAACTACGCCCAATCATAGAAAAAGAAGCATTGAGCTGGGCAGTCGCCCAAGTGGATGCGCCCGAAATAGATCAAATCAATATCTTATGGGCTTCTGTGCGGGCGATGCACTTATCCGTAGACAAACTCTCCCTGCGTCCCACTTCTCTTTTAATCGATGGCAATCGCTTTAAACCATATGCTGGAGTTCCACACCACTGCATCATCAAAGGTGACGGAAAGTTTTTATCTATCGCTGCCGCCTCCATACTTGCCAAAACTTATCGGGATGATTTCATGGAAAATTTAGACCAACAATTTCCTCAATATCTCTGGAAACAAAACAAGGGCTATCCTACCAAAGCGCATCGCGAAGCGATTAGGGTACATGGGGCTACTCCTTATCATCGAATGTCTTTTAGGTTATTACCGGATGTTTAATTTTTTAGTTCAAGATCCTCACCTGACCTTTTTAGCCCTGTTTTAAAATGAAAGCTGCTACTGAAAAAAATAGCCTCCTTTTTTTGCTACTCCTCGCCACTTTCTTTTCCCTTTGGAATCTTGGCGCCGCTCCTTTAATGGAATGGGATGAATCTCGCAATGGGGTAAGTGCTATTGAAATGCAAGAAAATGGCGACTACCTCAATCTGCATTATGGTGGAAAAGTAGATGACTGGAGTGTAAAACCGCCTTTGTTTATTTGGACGGTGTTGGTTTCTTTTGAAGTCTTTGGTCAAAATGCATTTGCCTTGAGGCTGCCTTCGGCTATTGCCAGTATCCTTTCTTTGTTTTGGATTTTTCAAATAATCCGCTTGTATCGTTCTGCTCATTTTGCTTTACTCGTGGGATTGATTTTACTTGCTTCCAGAGGATTTTTGGGGCCGCATGTGGGAAGGAGTGGAGACTATGATGCCTTGTTGCTTTGTTTTCTATTGGGCGGTATTTATTACTTTCTGCGTTACCTAGATTTCAAATTCCCCAAAGGGATTTACTGGGCTGCTCTATTCTGGGGGCTGGCCTTTTGGGTCAAAGGACCTGCCGCTTTTATTTTATTTCCCGGCTTGTTTTTATATGTTTTGGGAAGAGGTTTCTTGGTCACTCAAATCACAAATCTTCGATTCTGGCTTGGCCTATCTCTGTTTTTAGGGATTATCGGAATTTGGATATGGGCCATTCATTTTTACGGAGCTACGTTTACTTCTGGGAGCTATGAAGGGACTAATGCCATTCAGAGAATTTTCCTCAATGATATCGTCTCTCGTTTTACAGATGCTAATTTCGACCAAAGCATTACTCCACACCCCAAAGATTATGGCTTTTTCTTTAGCTACCTCGATACTCGTTTCAATTTCTGGGCTTACCTTTTTTATCCTGCGCTACTCTTGCTTTTAATCTCAGGTACAAAATCAAGTTCCCCGATTTCGGCGCTGCCTCAAAAACATCCATTGTTATTTTTGTCTTGTTGTCTATGGATCAGCACTGCTTTATTTTTGACCTTTGCCAGCACTAAACATCATTGGTACATGGCTCCAGTTTTGCCTTTTATTGGCATCACGATGATCTATGGTTTATACAACTATTGGCAACAAACAAAGTACCTTTGCTATCCATTATTACTCCTCACTTTATCTTGGCAATTTTATCAATTTTCTAAACCTCCTCAATCAACGGATAGTAGTCAGTTTTTCCAAAAAACACTCCACCAACAAAGTCCGATCTACATCAGTTCTCCACTTCCTAAGCAAGATGAATTATTGTATTTGCATTTTTACGCCTCCAATGTTTATTATGTCGATCATTTATCAGAGCTACATCTGGATAAACGCGCAAAAGTTCTTTTTCTTCCTCAATGGCAAGCAGAGGAAAGGAAAGATTTGCAGAAAAAATGGAATAGAAAAGGACAGATAAACAATTACCTTTTTCTCGAAAGAAAAGAAGAGATATTCCAATAAGGTTATAAAATCACCCTTGCAAAAAAGGATTATTTTTCCGTTCATAACCAATTGAAGTAGATTGACCGTGGCCAGAATAAACCGTCACCTCATCTCCTAATGGAAAAAGTTGTTCATTGATACTCGCGATCAAGGTAGAAAAATTACCTCCCGGTAAATCAGTTCGTCCAATACCTTGATAAAACAAAACATCTCCAGCGATCACAAATTGGTCTTCCCGACAGAAAAAAGAAATACTAGCCGGGGAATGACCGGGCGTCAAAAGTACTTCCAACTTCGTATTGCCAAAACTAATAATATCCCCTTCTGCTATAAAACTCGTTGGCTCGGGCGAAACTTCTGGAAAAGGCACCCCATACATCATGCTCACTTGTGGCGCCGCTTGCAAAACAGGAAGCTCTCCTTTATGGATTTCCAAACCCAAGCCATATTTCTCAGCAATAAAGCGATTGCCAAAGATATGATCAAGATGACAATGTGTATTAATCAACTTTACTGGCTTGAGTCCTTTCTCTTCAATAAAGTCTGTCAATTGAGTTTTTTCCGCCTCCGTATAGCAGCCCGGATCAAAAATCGCACACTCTTTAGTGTCGTCATACAGCACATAGGTGTTTTCCTGAAAGGGATTGAAGGTAAAACTGGCAACAAGAGTCATATTTTTACGTTAATATATATTAGTGGATAAACTATTTTTT
>CAYQRA010000683.1:0-4094 GCA_964419315.1 uncultured Saprospiraceae bacterium
AACGGGTGATTTGGATAATGTGATTATTGCCCATGAATATGGTCACGGAATTTCTATTCGCTTAACGGGTGGCCCGAATGATAGTGAATGTTTGACCAACCCAGAACGACAGGGAGAAGGTTGGAGTGATTGGTTTGGTTTGGTAATGACGACGACTAGTGCCAATAATGCCGAGGAACCAAGAGGGATTGGAACTTATGCTTTGGGCGAAACAGTAGATGGAGATGGTATTCGTACTTATCAATACAGTAGAGATATGAATGTCAATCCACATGTTTATGGCGACATCACTACCTCCGCAATTCCGCACGGAGTAGGGTCCATTTTTTGTGCGATGATCTGGGATTTGTATTGGAACTTGGTTGACAAATACGATTATGATGAGGACCTTTATAATGGAACGGGAGGAAATAATATCGCTATGCAATTAGTAATGGATGGTATGAAATTACAACCTTGTAATCCGACTTTTGTAGAAGCAAGAGATGCCATCATTGCAGCGGATGAAGCAAATTATAATGGCGAAAACTTTTGTTTGATTTGGAATACTTTCGCACGTCGTGGTTTGGGAATCAGTGCATCGGTTGGAGGAAATATGTCTTTCGAAACACCTGAGGTATGTAGCCAGATTTTGGATATCCAGAAAACAGCAAGTACGAGTGAAGTAGATGCAGGTGGAGTGATCACTTATACTTTGGAAATTACAAATAACGAACAAGCAGGAATCAGTAGCGTATCCGTGGAAGATCAAATTCCAGCCGGAACAAGCTATGTCGATAATTCAGCTTCTTGCCCAGCGACTTTTAGCAATGGCGTTTTGACCTTTGATTTAAATAGTCTTGATGCGGGAGCAATCGTTACTTGTAGCTATCAATTGAGAGTCGATGACGCTCCTTTTTCTTATGCCCTTTTGGAAGATGGAATGGAAAATGGTTTGGACAATTGGAATGCAGTAGTTGGTCAAGGAGTGGATACTTGGGAAACCAGTAACCTCAGTTATGAAGGAGATTTTGCTTGGTTTGCAGTCAATACTTCTGGTATCTCTGACCAGTTATTGACCATGACCGAATCTTATGAATTAACGCCTGCTACTAATCCTGCGCTCTCTTTCTGGCATCGCTATGATACTCAGTCAGGAATAGATGGTGGAGTAATTGAACTATCAACAGATGGTGGAAGCACTTGGGAAGACCTCGGCGACAAAATCACTCAAAATGGCTATACCGGAACCCTAACTTTAACAACAGGAAACCCATTGCAAGGTCGCCCTGCATTTAGCGGGAATAGTGGTGAATATATCCAAACAATAGTGGATCTATCTTCTTTCGTGGGAGAGACCGTACAAATCCGTTTCCGATTTGGAACAGATGGTGTCGGAGCAGCAGATGGTTGGTATGTCGACAATGTAGAGTTGCTGGGTAATGTTTATACGGTTACCAATGTGGCTTGTCTCAATTCGTCGTCTTCTGGTGATGGAGATTGTGCAGAAGCTACGACTAGAGTTAATGGAGAATTGAATGTAAGTAATAGAGATCTTGATTTCTCTTTTGATTTAAATATTTTTCCAAATCCAAGTGAAGGGAAAGTTTTTATTGAAATGAAAAACCAAGACCGGACTGCTGCTTTAGTTGAAGTCTTATCCGTAGATGGACGATTACTTTATAATCAAAAATTAGATACCTCCTTTGGAGTACATGAATTGGATTTGGCGAATCTAACCGAAGGAATTTATATGATGAAAATACAAACGGATAATGCCAAAGTGGTTAGAAAGTTGGTTATCCAATAGAAAAACTGGTTAATAAATAGTTAACCTGCTTTAGGTTTTCCGAAGAAAAGCTAATTTTATTCCCGCAAGCTGCGTTGAATCTTTAGATATTCTATCTTTAGAACCAACAAGTTTGCGGGATTTTTTTACAACAAAAGAAACCTAATTCGGTTTTATCCTCGAAAGCGCTTACAATTCAACAAATTCATTTTCAATGAAACTCTTATTCAACGTCCTCTTTTTACTGGTTTTTACCAGCTCTTTATCTGCTCAGGTGGCAACACTTCCTGAAGCTGCTCCTGACTCTACGATTTTCCAACAGGAAAATTCTCTGCTTTGGGAGATTAGCGGTAAAGGATTGGAAAACCCTTCTTATCTCTACGGAACGATTCATATGATTGGTGCCAAGGATTTTTTCCTTACGGAACCCACCAAGATCGCTTTTGCAGAAAGTGAGCGAGTTGCTTTTGAAATTGACATGGAGAATATGAATAATATGACCGTGATGTTTTCTATGCTCGGACAAGTGATGATGGAGGGAGGAATGACATTAAAAAAATTGCTCAACGAAGAGGACTATTCTTTAGTAGATGCTCGCTTTAAAGAAATAGGGATGCCACTGTTTTTATTAGAAAGGGTAAAGCCCATGTTTTTGTCTGCTTTGGCAGCTGGAGATATGAGTGGCGAAGATTTACAAAATGGAGAAGTGAAATCTTACGAAATGGAATTTATGGAAATGGCCAAAACCAATGAGCAAGAAATTGATGGCTTGGAGACGATCGCTTACCAAATGAGTATCTTCGATAGCATCCCTTATCCGGTACAAGCTGAAATGTTGGTCGAGTCGATTAAAGGAGGAGATACCGGAGATGATCAATTTGCAGAAATGGTCAAATTGTACAAGGCCCAAGATTTGGCAGGCATGCAGGCTATGTTTAAAGCCGAAGAGGGTGGCCTTGGGGACTATGAAGATGTGATGCTCAATAATCGCAATCGCAATTGGATTCCAGTAATGGGAGATATGATGGCAGAGAAAAAAACCTTTTTTGCAGTAGGAGCCGGACATTTAGGAGGAGAAATGGGAGTGGTGAATTTGCTGCGCAAAGAAGGGTATAAGGTGGAAGCGATTAAATAAGGTTTGGGGGTATATGGTTTGGGGGATCATGTGTACGGGTTTGTGGTCTACGGTATTCGAAAACCGTACACCCCATACCGCAGACCTAAGACCTAATAAAAAAAACATGGCACTAATAAAAACAGTAAAAGGCATTGCGCCTAGCTTTGGCAAAAATTGTTACCTCGCGGAAAATGCGACGATCGTTGGAGATGTTGTCATGGGAGACGATTGTAGTGTTTGGTTTCAGGCAGTGATTAGAGGGGACGTACATCAAATTCGAATTGGCAATAAGGTCAATGTCCAAGATGGAGCGATCATTCATTGTACCTATCAAAAAGCACCAACGACGATTGGCAATAATGTCTCCATAGGCCACCGAGCCATTGTACATGGCTGCACGGTCGAAGACAATGTATTGATTGGGATGGGAGCGATTGTGATGGACCATGCCCATGTGCCAAGCAATTGCTTGATTGCTGCGGGAGCGGTTGTTTTAGAAAACAGCCAGCTGGAATCTGGCTACATTTATGCTGGCGTACCAGCCAAAAAAATCAAAGCCCTTAGTGCAGAGCAATTTGGCGATTCTGTTGTCCGTATTGCCGATAATTACCTGCTGTATTCTAGTTGGTTTAAATAGTTTGCTAGAAGACTCATCGAAATAAAATCCTTTCCTCTTTAGACAGCATTTTTTGCTGATCGGTCGTTATAAAAGCATTCAACCCCTTCTACCGAAAAAATAAGGAAAAACAAATCTTTTCTTTTTGTTTTTCCAAGAATCCCTGTGAAATAAGACTGTGCCCATTAACTGGCGTAACTCCACACATTAAGGAGCATCCCAAAACCAGAACCTTCCCCTGGCCTTGCATTGCTATGTATGGTATTTGGGGAAGGCTCTTTTGTTTTAAAAAGCTGTGTTAATTGGAATAAGATTAGTTTCGCTGAACTGACGTTTCATGAGCGATAGCAAACTTAAGGGGAGAGGAAGTCCAAAGTAGAGGGAGAAGATGTTTGGAGTGATCAATAAGTTATTTTAAAACAACTTCTGAAGTTGTTTTAAAATGGAGGTTGAGAATTATTGTAAGTGCTTGGTTTTCAAAACGAAGCTCCATTATGGCCTCCCGTCCCTTCGGGGTCGCTAATTATCATTAGCTCATGTAGCCAAAGCTACGGTGAAAATAATTAGCTGAAATGAGTGAGCGATCCTATGGT
>CAYQRA010000684.1:0-4092 GCA_964419315.1 uncultured Saprospiraceae bacterium
CCTCCCGAAAAATCAAAACGACCAATGAGGTAGTCGTCCAATTCATGTTGAATCGAATACTTTAAGAGACTGATCGCTTTAGGAGGAATTTTTAAATCCTCCCAAAGGTTATCTCTAACGACTCGGTGGAGCGCTTGGTAAAAATAGTCTTGAATAGATTCCGCCGTGTCGACTAATTCATCGAGACTTTTTTGATGAACCTCTACAAATTCTTCTGCGATATAATCATGGTTTTCCCCTTGGAAAAACCATTGCAGGTTTTCGTGTCGTAGTGTTTCAAAATCAACAGGATCGACTTCGTGAATTTTATTATCCGCCATAAGAACGCGTAGACTTTCCTCCAAAACCAGACTTTCCACCAGGTTTTACTCTCGTGGTACGAGTAGCAGTTTGCTTCATGGTAGTTCCTGTCGTTTTGTTGACCCGGTTGTAGGTTTTTTGATCCATATAGGCGCCAGAACTTACGGGTCTAGACATAGACCGCCCCATCATGATAAAACCGAAATAACCTAAAGTAGCAGCTCTAGCAATACCTCGGTTACGAGAACTGCCCGTTCCATCTGCAGCCATCAAACGAGCTTCGTCGAGGGTGAAAGTGTCGATCATACCATCCATGTATTTGGCTACGATGATACTTTCTTCCTTAGAAGGTAAAGCTTGTTCGTCTTCAATTTTGAATAGGTCGGTTTCTACCTCTTTGAGAATGGTCGCAAGGCCTTGCGTAGGAATGATTACTTCTTCGTATTCAGGTTCTGAGGAAGAAGAGTCATCAGAGAAGATGCTGTAAACGAAAAATATGCCGATCAAGGCATAGAATCCATATTTGATTTTTTGTCCGGTTTCCATAGAATATATTTTTTTAATAAGTTAAAAGTTGACCTAAATATATGCACTATGTTATAAAATCTAAAATAAAAGTGCTTTTTTTGTTGTGAAATTAAAAGCTACATTAGAAGTGATTTAAAATGACTTCTTTAAAGTCAACAAAAACAATTAAGCGTTTACCAGATTAAAATTATCGAACAGTCTATTTCCCTTCTCTCAAATTACCGACTTCTGTTCCCTTCTGTTTACCTTCAATTGGGTTTAAAAACTTTACTCAAAATCAAGACCTAAGAAAACTATGGCTGTTCAACCAGAGAAGATTGTTTTTTTTATAACGGTGATCATTGCAGGGCTTTGTTCGATTGTTTACGAATTACTGATTAGTACTACGTCGTCTTATTTTTTAGGAGATAGTGTCAAACAGTTTTCTTTAACGATCGGGGTATACATGGCCGCAATGGGAGTGGGCTCCTATTTGACAAAATTTATTAAGGAGGATCTATTAGATTGGTTTGTAAAAGTAGAAGTTTTACTGGGTTTAATTGGTGGCGCAAGTATACCGATGCTTTACTTTGTTTTTGATCGTTTGACGACGGGGCAATATGAGATTTTTATGCTGGGAGTTACTTTTTTTATCGGGATGCTGACGGGTTTTGAAATACCCATTTTAGTAAGAATTCTAAAAACCTATTATCCTTTGGAATCCAATCTGGCCTATGTCTTGAGTCTCGATTATTTGGGAGCCTTGATAGCTACCCTTTTGTTTCCTTTTTTACTGTTACCTTTTGTAGGAACTTTCCAAACTTCTATTCTTTTTGGAATGCTCAATATTTTGCTAGGACTTTTTATTTATCGCTTTTTTACGCGCCAACTTTCCGTAAAAAAGAAAAATTGGTTGGAAGGAATAGCCATAGTCTGTGTGCTGCTTTTTGCTTTGCTCTTTGCTTTTTCTTCTCGTTTGTTGAAGCATTGGGAAGATAGTTTTTATACGAGCGAAATCATTTATTCCAAACAAACACCTTATCAAAAATTAATCATTACTCAAAACCAAGAAGATATTCGATTGTACATCAATCGCATCATTCAGTTTTCTACAAAAGATGAATACCGTTATCACGAATCCTTGGCGGTCTTGCCCATGGAGATGGCTCCCAAACGCGAGTCGGTTTTGATCCTTGGAGGAGGAGAGGGCTTGTTGGCCAGAGAGGTGCTTCGCTACCCCGAGGTAAAGGAGGTGACGATCGTTGATCTTGATAATGCGGTGTTTGAATTGGCAAAAGATAATCCAAGATTGAAAGCGGTTAATGAAAATGCCTTGGCGGATGAAAGGGTAACTTTGGTGACCAAAGATGCCATGGTTTTTCTCAAAGAAAGCCAGCAAAAATTTGACCTCATTCTCGCAGATTTACCAGATCCTTCCAATGAATCTTTGGCCCGATTATACTCTACGACTTTCTATCACTTGGTGCAACAAAAACTTTTTCCACAAGGAATTTTTGCTACCCAAGCCACGGGTACTTTTCATACCAATAAAGCATTTTGGGCTATTTTTGAAACGCTAAAAGCAAGTGGTTTTTCGGAAGTCTACCCTTATCACCTCTATGTTCCTTCCTTTGGAGATTGGGGTTTTCATATGGCCTCCAAAAATCCATTGAATGTAAAAAACTTGCAGCCACCGGAGCATTGTCGATTCTTAGATCCCTCGGTTATTCCTCAACTTTTTTCCTTTCAAAAAGACATTAGAAATCCGGGAAACTTGCGACCCAATAAATTGGATCGACCTTCTCTTTTGGCCTATTTTTTAGAAGATTGGGAGAAGTTTAGAAAAGAAAAAAAATATTAATAAAAGCTATGGATTCTTTAGGTACACATATTATTCTTGAACTCTACGGTTGCCCCGAAGATTTATTGAGTCAGCCTGATGCGATTCAAAAGATCATGGAATTGGCCGCAGTAGAAATGGGCGCCACGATTGTGGAAAGTCGCTTTCATCATTTTAGTCCGCTTGGCGTTTCTGGCGTCGTGATTATCCAAGAAAGTCATTTGACGATTCACACTTGGCCAGAATACGAATACGCAGCGATAGACTTGTTTACCTGTGGGGATATTTTGATGGAAAAAGGAACGGCCTTTCTGACTACCCAATTGCAAGCGACTCAAAAGGAAGTAAAGACCTTAAATCGAGGGAAGGGAGACTTTCTAAAAAAGATATCGAAAACGTAGGGTTGAGTTATTGATCAGAGAATCTTATTTTTTAATTTTCAAACAGCTTTTAAGCAAGGTGCTTCGCCAGCCAATCCATGGTCGTTGCAAATACTTCTGCTCGCGTACGATCATAATGAATCTCATGCGCTTGATCTGGAAATTCTTTAAAAGTAACATCTCCTTTTACCTGCTCCGCAAAAAGTCGACTATATGCTATATTGATAATCCGATCATTTCCACCATGCATCATCAACAAAGGAACGGGGAAAAGGCTTTTATAATTTTCTAAATATTTGGCCGCATCAAACATCGTTACGGCAGTGGCCGCAGTCATCTCTCCGTGATTGAGTGGATCATCTGCATACTTTTTTGCTTCTTCGGGCATCGAAGATATCTTGCTGGCATCAAGGGGGACCGTCTGAGAAAAAGAAGGATAGATTTTATTAATGCCTCTTAATACTCCTTTTAAAACACCATTGACTTCATCGGTTAATTGAACCCAAGTACCGGTCGTAATCGCACAAACAATATTGGGTTTTCTCTTTAAAATATAATTGAGGGTCAAGTTTCCGCCCATGCTATGGCCATACATACAGACGGGCACTCCGGGATAGCGTTGGGTAGCTTGGTTTTGTAATTCTGTAATCTCATCTAGAAAGGCATCTAGCCCTGTGGTATGTCCACGTTTACCTCCAGATTTTCCATGACCTCTTCGGTCATAGCCAATCATGGCATAACCATTTTTATTGAATTCTGCGGCTACATGATGATAGCGTTCGCAATGCTCGCCAAAGCCATGAACGAGGCAAAAAACCGCTTTGGGCTTTTCGATGTGCCAATCGTAAGCATGAATTTTAATATTGTCTGAGGTGTTCCAGTTGAATATATTTTCCATGGAGTGCTTCTTTATAAAAAAGTGTTTTCTGCTATTCTGGTGAATGGGCATAAGTTACACTTTTTAGGAAAATAGAACAAAAAGTATTTGTGTTTAATATCGAAATTTAAAATAGAGCGCTTTTGGGAGATGGGTCATAATGCCAAATTTTACTAGCGGACCAAGGT
>CAYQRA010000685.1:0-4082 GCA_964419315.1 uncultured Saprospiraceae bacterium
AAAAAACCATTTTTCAATTATTCCTTTCTTTCTCTTTTTGCAGTAATTCTCATCGAGTTACTTTTTATTTTCCTATTCAAAAGAGGGCTATAAAAACGTAAATAATTTTCAATATTTGGTCTTCTAAAAAACTTAGGTACACCTTGGTTTATACGATATCTCCTCCTCCAAATTTTTAAAACACCTTCACTCCCTTGGCCCCACTCTCCCCTTCTTCGAAAGCAAAATAGCAATCGGACGAGTAGTCGGAAATTGAGCAAAAATAATAATCAAGATAACCGTTAGTGGTACGCAAAGTAGCATTCCTACCACCCCCCAGATGAGTCCCCATAAAACCAAAGAAAGGATGATCACAAAAGGACTGATATTTAGAGAACTCCCCAATAAGCGAGGTTCGAGAAAACTACCAATCAATACTTGGATACCGATAATGCCTAGCAAGACACCAAAAAATGGAGCCAGGGTATCAAACTGAATAAGTGCGACCAAGGCGGGAAAGGTAGTAGCGACAATAGAACCAATGGTCGGAATAAAATTTAGAATAAAAATCAAAAAGGCCCAGAAGACGGGAAAGTCTACCCCAATAAAATAAAGCACCGTAAAACTCAAGACCGCCGTCAAAAGACTTGCCCCGAATTTGACCAAGATATAAGTTCTACTCACTTGATTGATTTGAGAAAGTATCCTTCTAAAATTTTCTTTGCGTTCTTTAGACCAGCTTAAGGCGGCTAGTTTTTTAGGAAAAGTATCTTGTTCTACCAATAGGAAAATCACATAAATCAAGATGAGGAAAAAACGTTGGGCAATAGAAGAAACAGAATTGATTAGATTTCGGAGATAATCATTGAGGTTAAATTCCGTAGCCAAACTAGTTAAATCATAACGGTTTTCTTGACCAATAAAAGCTAGGATTCTTTGCAACTGAGCCTCCAGATTCAAACGATAAGTGGGAGCACTGCTCCGGAAATGATCGATATTCTGAGCAATCAAATTTCCAAACAAAACCAATACCGCCAAAATCAAAATACTCGAAAAAAGCAGCGACAACCATACGGGAACATAATTTCCAACCCAAGGAATCCCCCTTACCAACTGATTGATCGAGTTGATCAAATACCAGATGACGATGGCTAGAAACAAAGGAACTAAAAAGGGTTTCCCAACGATTAGTAAAGCAAAACAGAAGGTAATAACGATCGCGTACGAAGCGGTTTTTTGAATCTGCATATTACGGTTCTAAGTAAAGAGAATCACTTTCCACACCCAATATTAGTCCTTTTCCACCAAAGAGGAAATATTTTAGATCAAAAGCATTCTTAATCTACTCTAAAAAATTACCCTCTCCAAAAAACCTCCTACCACATTGAGCCTATTTTTCAAAAGGCTAAAGACTTTTTTCTTCTTCGAAACTTACCATGACTTAATTTTTTTTTGGATTTTTCTTCCTGTACTTGGGGTGATTTTTTTTCTAATCACTAAGTCTTTTTACAAACTTAACCCCCTAAAAAAAAGGAACTCCACTTTCATTCGCCAGACTCCCAAAGGTTCCCTATCTTTAGAATTCTATAAAAACGATATACAATTGATTATGGAGGTTTTGACAGATATTTTTCGATTTTTGCTGGAGCGCAAAAAATTTTGGTTGCTTCCCATTATCCTCGTACTCCTATTACTAGGTGCTTTGCTTCTATTTGGAGCGGAAAGTAGTTTAGGGCCTTTTATCTACACCTTGTTTTAAACTTCCAATTCGGTGTGAATCTCAATACTTTACATTCCTACTGGCAGCTAATGCGCCCACGACATTGGATCAAAAACAGTTTTGTTTTTGTACCTGCTTTTTTTGCTCAAAAAATATACGTCTTATTCGACGCCCCAAGTACCGCATTGACCTTTCTATCTTTTTGTTGGGCGGCCTCTATCGTTTACATCTTCAATGATTGGATGGACCGCAAGGAAGATGCTTTGCATCCGCTCAAAAAAAATCGCCCTTTTGCTTCGGGGAAACTCGACAGACGACAAGGCTTACTTTTAATAGGCGTCTTGTTCCTAGTCTTAGGAACTACCTTGTATTTTAGTGGCGTGTGGTGGCCAGTGCTGGCTTATCTATTGCTCAATGTAATGTATTCCACGATCCTCAAACATCTGGCGATTGTCGATATCTCTTGTATTGCGATGGGCTTTGTATTACGGGTAATCGCCGGAGGGGAGGCTGCTCAAGTGCTTCTTTCGCCTTGGCTAATCGTTATGACTTTTTTACTCGCGATGTGCGTGGCCTTGGGCAAACGACGATCAGAATTTTTGCTACAACCAAATACCAGAAAGGTATTATCAACTTATAATCTCGACTTTATCAATATTGCGCTCATCCTACTCACTACGACTACCTTGGTCGCCTATCTGATGTATTGCATGTCAGAAGAAGTGACCAATCGTTTTCAAAGCGATACGATTTTTTATACTGCCTTTTTTGTTTTATTGGGACTTTTGCGTTATTTACAAATTGCTATTGTCGACAACGATGCAGGATCGCCTCATGAGATCTTGTGGAAAGATCGTTTTTTGCAACTGGTTTTGTTGTGCTGGATATTGACTTTCTATTTATTAATTTATTGAGTGATACGTAAACTTAATGGCTTGAAGAAAATAAGCAACTGGGGAAGAACTCCTGAAATAGAAGCGGAGGTGTGCAGTACTGCCAATGTCGAAGAAGTGGCCAACTTCATCGAAGGTCGCTCCCAATTCATTGCGCGTGGAAATGGTCGTTCTTATGGGGATGCTTCTTTGCAGCATTCGGTCTTCAGTACTTTGCAATTGCGAAAGATAATTGCCTTCGAAAGTCAAACGGGGATTTTGCAAGCAGAATGCGGCTTGTTACTGTCCGATATCCTCCAGTATTGTATTCCCAAAGGATTTTTTTTACCCGTACTCCCCGGCACTCGATATGTTAGTTTGGGAGGAGCCATTGCTGCAGATATCCATGGAAAAAACCATCAACAGGCAGGAAATTTTTCCAAACATTTATTGTCTCTCGATCTCTTAAATGAGCAAGGCCAAATCATTTCCTGTTCGCGACAAAACAATGCGGACCTTTTCTGGCAGACTTGTGGAGGCATGGGCCTCAATGGTATTATTTTGCGCGCTACCCTACAACTCAAAAAAATTGAAACGACTTATTGGGCAAAGGAAACTTATCAACTAAAAGACTGGGATCAACTGCTAGATATCTTTGAAACAAAAGGAAAAGATCGACATAGTGTAGCTTGGCTAGATACTTGTCGAGGCCCAGCCGATTGCCCGCGCAGTATTATGACGCTTGGGCGAGAACTAAGCCTAGCTGATTTGCCACCCGCACTCCAAACCAAGGCTTTAGACCCCGGCCATTCTCCTTCTCTTTCCTGGCCGATCAATGGCCCATCCTTTTTACTCAACTCCTGGACCTTGCGGGCTTTCAATACGCTTTACTATACGCTGCAAAAAAATAAAAACACCCACGATATTCTTCGCTACGATTCCTTCTTCTTTCCTTTGGATGGCTTGCAAAACTGGAACCGTTTATATGGTAAAAAAGGATTTTTACAATACCAATTTGTCCTACCACTTTCCCAGAGCCGCGAAGGAATTTTAGCTATTCTAAAAACCATTCGGAAAAGTCGGGAGCAGAGCTACCTTTCGGTACTCAAACGCTTTGGTACCGTGGAGCCGCAAGCCGTGAATAGCTTTCCTATGCCCGGTTATAGCTTGGCGCTTGATTTTAAAAGAACTCCTACTATCTTTGCCCTACTCGACCAGTTGGATCAAATGGTAATCGAAAGAGGCGGGCGTTTGTACTTGGCCAAAGATGCTAGAATGAGTGCCACCGTTTTTAAACAAAGTTATTCCAAAGGGCCTTTTCCAACCGGGCCTTTTTGTTCGCTCCAATCAAAACGATTAAATGCCCGCTAATCATGCCCCATCTAATTTACCCGCAGCATCTTCTTGCTGCCTAATACTTGGAGGTAATTCAGATATTGGTATTGCCTTAGCGCATCGCTTTGCTCGGGCAGGTTTTTGCCTTTTATTGACTACTCGTCGGCAAGAGGGAA
>CAYQRA010000686.1:0-4081 GCA_964419315.1 uncultured Saprospiraceae bacterium
CTTTGTCTCATTTTGATGCTTTTTTTATTGGAGAAAAATTGAGAATGACCTGCCAAATGTTGGCTCGCAAGCAAGTGACAGGGCGAGACTATTCTTTTTCTCTTTTAGCGGAATTGATTGTTTTCTTAGAAAAAAGGAAGGCGACTTTTTCTGCTATCCCAAGTGTTTGGATTTATTTTTTGATCTATAAAATGATGACTCAATCTGACCCCCAAGATTATTTTCAACTCAAGGGGCAACTTAAAAATCAAGTCACCTATTTTCAAAAGCAAGAAGGTCGAGATTTGTATACGCATGCTTTAAATTATTGTATCGGTCGACTCAATCTTGGGGAAACAGAATTTAGAAAGGAATCTTTCGAGCTTTATCAGCAAATGCTTCAGAATGGTTTGCTGTATGTGGAAGAAATGCTTCCGCATTGGGATTATACCAACATCGTGGCCCTCGGACTGGAATTGCAAGAATATCAATGGGTCGGTGATTTTATCAAAACAGCAAAGGATCGCTTACCGAAGCAAGAAAAAGAAAACACTTTCACTTATAATCTTGCGGCTTTTTATTACTCTCAAAAAGCTTATGATGAGGCTACTGTTTTATTACAGAAAGTAGAATTTACAGAAATTTATTATAAGCTTTTGACGCGGATTCTCTTGCTGAAAATTTATTTCGATAGTCAAAATTGGGAGGCGCTGGAATACACTTTGGAGACCTTTAGAATTTTTCTTTTGCGGACTAGAAAGATGGAAGAACAACGCAGGAAAAGTGGACTCAATCTGATTCGCTTTACCAGAGGATTACAAAAACTGGGAGAGCAAAAAGGGCTATTGTCGACTAAGGATTTTAGGAAAAAAGTAAATCATTTGGAGCAGCAAATTGTTGGGAATAAAAGAGTTTTGAATCGATCTTGGTTGTTGGTGAAATTGGAAGAACTGGTTTTGCCTAAAGGCGAATGATGTTTCCTCCTGTGATTCTTTCTTTTTGCTGAAAGGCTATTTGATAAAGTTGAATGGTCGCCACGAGTAGAATGATGGCGTAGAGCCAAGCTACAAATCGCGGATCAAAAATCAAGGTATGATGACTAAAAATGGGTAAGGCTTGTAAGACTTTTTCCATGTTGAGAAAATAGGCAATAGAGCAAATAATATACAAGGAATAATTTTTTCTCAATAAACCAAATAAAAATAAAAATAGCAAGGCACTATGCGCATAACGCTCATGCATTTGAGTATTGAAATAGAAAAAGAGAAGAGTGATTTGTGCAGCAGATAATAAAACCAATGAGGCAAACTCGCTACTGACTTTTTGGGTTTTTATCTGTAAAAACGTCTCTCGTAAAAGTGGAAATAAAACAATGGCACTGCTACTAAAAAAGAAAAGGAAGCCCCAGTTTTTAGCAGTCATTCCCCAAAGCGGAAGGCTATCTTCATACATCCCGGGATCTAATTCAGGAAGGTATACGAGTTGCCAAAAATTAAAAGCACTCATAGAAATTTTCGGATGATGACCCACCGCTCCAGTGACCACCGCCCAAAATTCATCGACCGTTCCTCCCAAAATATAAGGCAATAAAATGACGACTTGGGCGAGCCCCAAAACCAAGAAACTAGAGAGAAAACGCTGAGGCTTTCGCAGGTGAGTAGGCAAAAGCATTAAACCAAGCAAGGGCAAAAAGATAATCGCTTGCAGCTTGGTATAGATGGCCAATACAAAGAAAAGCAAACTCCAAGCACTTTTTTCCTTAAGGGCATATACAATCGACAAGGCGATAAAAAAAGTAGGAATACTATCGACTTGCCCCCAAATGAGGCTATTATAGAGAAAGGCAAAATTGAAGAGTAAAAAAAAAGGTTTGAGGTAGTTTTTAGCTTCAAAGCGAACAAAGAAAAAGACGACATAAGCACAAAGGAAATCAAAGAGTAGGGGAGCGGTTTTGATCCAATTGACATTTTGGGCAATCTCGGCTTTGGTACTTTGCAAAGCCCCATAAATGTAAAGTCCATACAACCAAATGGGATGATAATTGACCGTCGTTTCATAAATACGCGCCATGCCCATGTCTTGAATCCAATCTGCCCACATCCACCAAGACATCATGTCTCCTTCATGCCCAGTATGGGGCAAAAAAAAGAGAAGCAATGCAAAAAAAAGTAAATGGACTAAGCCATAGATTTTCCAATTCATAAGAATCCCAAAAGTAAAGAGCTTTAACTGGAAAAACTAAGGAATGGGAATAAAATTAGGACAAAGGTATCAAGGGGAATTCCGGTCCTGCTAATTTCGATACGGTTGCTCTAGAATAAAGTCTAATAACATAATAAAAGTGAAAAAGGCATTAAAAAAGGGGCTGACATTAGTCAGCCCCTCCGGAGGAAACAATTTTTATAATCTCATGAAAAAGATCCTCCTGGTTCTTAACTCATTCGACCACCTTTATGGCTATCCTGCCACTTGTTGAGTTTTTCCCATTCTCCATTTGCGGCCATGCCTGCTTGTAGCGGCCAGCTTTCTGGATCGTGCATTTTGAAGCGATCACCAGCAGCGATCAAGACATCTTTGATAAATGCAGGAGAGGTGACAGAGAGTCTAGACCAAGAGAAAACTCCTGCCGCATTGAGTAAAGACTCAATTTTAGGTCCGATACCTTCTACTTTTTTCAAATCATCAATTTCTGAATATTTGAAGGTCACTTTCCAGTGACGCAATCTTCCCTGACGGTTCGCAGAACGATCATTCATTTTCAATTTCCACTGACCAGCGGTTTGTTCGCCAATCATAGCTTTGAGGATATCTCCACTATACGTCTTTTTTAAATTCTTTTTGCCTCCATCATTTTTGTGTAAAGTCACTGCTTTTCCAGAAGGTGCAATTAAGTCTACTTTTAGTTCATCGGTGTTAGGGTGATTGATGTCCACCATTACTTTGAGGTCTGTTACTTTTCCAGAGACTCTAGATTCCTGAACACTAGTTAAACTTTGGCTTGCTTTGGCAGGCAATAGCATTTCGGTACCAGCGTTTTTGGCGGAGCAACGGAGATCAACGGCCCAAGAAGTAAGGGAGCCCGTATCTCTAGGAGCATTGTCCTTAATGGTTAATTTCCATTTCCCACCAGCTTCTGTTCCGAGGATGTTTTCAAAAACCTCTTTGCCGTAAGTCTTGTCAATGTTTTTGGTTTTACCTCCAGCACGATCGTGTAGTTTTACTTTTTTGCCGGATGGAGAAGTAAGCTCCATCGTAAGGTCTCCAATAAAATTATGTGCTACTGCAACGTGTACATTCAGGTCTTCAATTTTACCTGATTTCAAAACATTGATGGTGCTAACCAAGCCTTTGCTGTTTTCTGGAATGGCTTCACTAAGATGACTTTCTTTTCTTATGCTATACATGATAATTTTAGATTTTAGGTGGAAGTTGTTTGAAAATATTCTTCTGACTGCTAAAATATTCAGTAGATATCTTCAAACAACCTTCCTTTGAAAAATCCTGTGGTTAAAAATCACAGGTTAGTTTTGTTTGAAAAAGACAATGCGGAGGTTTATTTCTTTTTACCTCCATTGAGTTCGTCTTGCCATTTTTTCAATTTATCCCACTGTCCTTTTGCGGCCATTGCAGATTGTTTGGGCCAAGTAGCAGGCTTGTGAATGCGGTAACGAGGTCCTGCTTTATCTAGTTGCTCTTGTAGAAATTTGACTTTGGTATTGGCCAATTCTTCCCAAGTATAGATGCCTGCCTTGTTAAAAATTTGCTCAATCTTTGGTCCGATTCCTTCTACTTTTTTCAGGTCGTCTTTGCGGCGTTTTCCAGTCGCTTTCGCTTTTTTGGCTACTTCGCATTTTAGTTGACGAATGGCCGTTTCCATTTCTCTTTTGGTCGCTTTGTGCGTACTTGTACAAACGATTTCCTTGTTGGATGCTCGTACATTGAAATAGAATTTACCACCTTTGGTCGTCAATCGCTCGTAGTATTTATCTGTGGCAGAATGTTTGATCACTGACTTGATGCCATTTTCACAACCTGCTTTTTGCTTGTATCCTTGACTATTGACGACTACTTTTCCATCTTTAGTGATGAATTGGAAGTAGAA
>CAYQRA010000687.1:0-4079 GCA_964419315.1 uncultured Saprospiraceae bacterium
CGAAGAATTTCTGTAGAGGTCATCGAATTTGATACGGGGGCATCCAAAATTCGGCCGGTCTATTTTCCCATGTTAGATCGCTTGGCTTATGAGTTGAGGTTTGATGAAAATCTACATTTGCAATTGGAGGGGCATACGGATGCCGAAGGCAATGATTTATTCAATTATCAGTTGAGTCAGCGCAGAGCCTTTACCGTACAGCAGTATTTGATGGAAAGAGGATTGGGGCAAGACCGGATGTCAATTACTTATTATGGAGAGTCGAGACCGAAAGCGACCAACTCACAAGAAGATGGAAAACAAAGAAATCGTCGCACAGAATTGGTGTTGATCAATAAATAAGAGTTTACTATCGGTTTAAAAATATTTTCCTTATTTCCTCAAAAAGGGTAAGCTTATAATCTGATGTGCAGCTCCCAGCTGCCTGCCAAAGATGGTAGACTCAAATAAGCCAAATGAATGAAGTAGCAGGAAGCATTCCTACACAAATCGATACATCCGTATCTCATCGGCATAATCATTTGTGCCTCTTTTGATGGCTTTTACCAATCGCCCTTCTTCTATAAAATCCATGCTCCGATACAGATGTAAAGCGGCTTTGTTGTCGGGATAAACACCCAAGCATATTTTCTCAAGATCTGTTTCTTGTTTTGCCCAATCCAATAATTGCTGCAATAAAATTCGTCCCAACCCTAGGCCTCTAAATGCTGGCCGCATTCCCATTCCAAATTCTCCCCAATGTCGATTCCGCAATTTAGAATTGCGCTTAAAATCTAGAGAGCCGATCAACTGATTGTCTAGTTCTGCCAAAAAGATAACTGATCCTTCTTCTTTTTGAAACTGATGAATTCGATTGGCTTGATCGTTGGTGGTGAGGTCCAATTCGGGAGGGGTGGTAAGGGTGTAGGGACTGGTGCTGATGACACATTCGATCAGGGCATTAAGTGCCGCAGCATCTGGAGGAAATGCTTCTCTGATTTGGATGTTTTGACCATTTTTGAGTTGGGCAGCATTTATTTTCATCGGTCTTTTTTCTTTTAATTGAAGGCCATATGGACGTTTCGTAGCAGGGAACTTTGAGTTTTACTTATAGCAGATTTATGCTTATTTCTTTTGTGCTGGTATTTATGTTGATCCAATCCATAGTGCTATAATCTGGCAAACAAGAAATCATACTCTTTCCATTCAGGTAGTATTGCAAAGATTTCTCACCGAATAGAATGGTCATTTGATATACGACTTGTCCGCTGGTACCCATCCATGATTTGGTGGTGATTTTTTTGTCTCTTTTTAGGTTCGCCCTCGAAAGCTCTGAGATATCATAAGGAAAAGGGGAAACACCATCACACCAAAATCCTTTTATTTCCTCGTGCGCTCCTTCGCAACAGGCAAAACATCCACAAAGGTGAAATTCTAGATGTAGAGAAAACCTAGCGTTAAAAGATTGATTGATTTTCCAGTTCAGATTAAATTTACCACAATTGTTGCAGTTGGTGTTTTCTTTCTTTAAAGATTCTTGGCCACAGGCGATACAAAAACCATATTTAGGATTGATATGGCGAATGAGTTCTTTGGCTTTGTCTATGCTTAATCGCTTTGTTTTCGTTAAACGATCTAGGGCAAAAAGCTTTAGGTCCTGCGCATGCAAATACCAAAGTTCTAATTTTTCTTGTTCTGAAAAATCAGGGATGTCTAAGTGGGTTTTGCATTTTTTGCAATAGGTATTTTTTTTAGGGAAGGCTTATTCTTTTTATTTGTGATTGATTAGCAAAATTTGAACTTGCTCGCTCAGATCTTTTCTTTCTCTTGTCCTGCATTATTTTTCTTTAAAGTTTCTTTCAATGAATTTCGCGTCGCTTTGCTTGATCGAATAATCTTTTGACTAAACCTACCTTCGCTTGCCTCCGGAAGTTTTCATATGATAACTCAAGCATTTCTTGGAAAGCTTGTGCTTACTTTGCTCACTCCTTTTTACGTTTTCCAAATCGAATAATAATGTCTGTTTAATCAAACTACATTTTTAACAAGACCTTTCTTTAAAATCGCTTCTTTTCCAAAACCCGTATTGATCCTGTAGGAAGGGCGAAAATACCCAAAAAAGCCTTTTCAAAATCCAATACTTGAGCGCTATATTTTACACTCAAAATTATCACTTCGCTGACGATATTTTGCCTTCGATGATTTGCTCTAGGTCAATATCCAGTCTTTTGCTGTGCAGGGATATGGATCATGATCGCGCAAATGATTCCATCTTTTCTGATTGTTGGGATAGGTAATCAGAGACGGTTTATCTCCTTTTGCCCAGACCATCAACAAAGTATTTTGCTTTTAGAGATGCAATTAGGGGTTTACGATAAGAGTAATTTTGAACCGAAAAATTGTTTAGGATAAGTGCTATTACAGGATTGGGAAAAAAAAAGTTCAAAAAAAAAGATTTTTTCAACTTTTTTTTCTCAAGCTGATAAGCTTATCAGCGCGGTATAACAATGCATATGGTATTTGAATAATGAGTAAAACTAAAGCGTCACATTTGTATAGAGCTTAAGCCATTTTATTGGAATATTGTTTTGTGGAGTTCAATTTTTAGCCCAGAGAATGGTGCTTTCTAAATTCGACGCGATAATAGTAATAGGATCAACCTCTGCCGGAGTTATTGTCACAGAAAACACTCAATGGGTTGTAACTGAGGGGCTTAAAAGTTCCTTTTTTTTGTAAATAGTGCTTTTTGTATGAAAAAAGTCAATTATCTTAAAAATTGACACAAAATAATATCTTAAGGCTTTATTTTGCTGGGTTTTTAGGTTTTATGTGAATAATATCCATGTCACTTAATCTTTAAAAGCTAAAGCCTGTTCGATCATTATAGGCACGTATTTCGTAGGGAATAGGGTATAACGACTCAGAGAACCCATTCCCTCCAGACAAAATTCCACCCTTTCTTCCCTACTGTAAAGGAATAGCCAGGATTAATTAAAGAATTTCCTCCAATCGTGACGTGAACTTTACAAGTGTATGTATCAAGTTGATACATAGCTGCTAAAATTATTTTTAAAATAAACCATGCTATGCTGGTAGTGATTAGTCGAATTTTTTCTTTGAGTACACTTAATTCCCTTTCTAAAAAAATGTTTCACCAACTTCTGGGGGTAAAATACCTTTGGAGCTTCGGTATTTTGTATTTCACCTTGATTGGATTTTTGGGGGCTAATACTTGTGTCGATCTTCCTCAAATAAGCGGAGCCAGTTGCTTCTCGTGCTATCCTGCTGGATGGAGCCCATTCAGTGGACAAGGAACACCAGATATGATTCAGGGAAATGGAGTACACCCATTTGGATCCGCTTATGTAATGTCTGATATCGGTGGTGTTTCCGTAGATGGAGGCGCCATGGGTTTGTTCTTAGATTCGAATACTTCTGGAAATGAAGGTTGGACGACGACCGTGTCTGGATTGACTTCTGGTGCAACTTACTCTATAACTTTACAATGGCAAAAAGCAACCTTGGTTTATACCGCAGGAAATGGAACCACTTATACCTTAACTGGAGGTGGATTAGAAATCATTGTGAATGGACAAGTTTTTGAATTTTTGGGAAATGGAGCGGCAGATAGCGATGACTGGCAAGTTGCGGAAGTCATTTTTGTGGCCAATGGTTCTAGCACAAATATCGAGGCTAACTTGATCGACAATTCTGGAACAGGTACAACCACAAGTACGACT
Source organism: uncultured Saprospiraceae bacterium (assembly GCA_964419315.1). Lineage (GTDB taxonomy): Bacteria > Bacteroidota > Bacteroidia > Chitinophagales > Saprospiraceae > CALLVY01. The sequence goes on from CAYQRA010000687.1 coordinate 3,720, forward strand.
AATACGAGTTGGGGAAATGGTGGAGCAATTGTCATTGATGCCGGAACTACTTGTGTCCTTACCGCTTGCGACCTTTCTGATACCAACGCAGATTGTGATGGCGACGGAATCCTCAATGGAGTAGATTGTGATCCTTCTGATGCAAACGAACACTCAGATAATGATAATGATGGTGTTTGTGACGGTTATGATTTAGACAATGATAATGATGGAATTTTAGATGTTGAAGAATGTCCAAGTTTAGCAGTTACTACTTCGCCAGAGCCCGAGGCCTTTCATTGGAACTCTGGAGGCTTTGAGCTGTTTGTTATTGGTGATAATGAGACTGGTAATGGTACACAAGAATCTGGCTTTGACCGA
>CAYQRA010000688.1:0-4056 GCA_964419315.1 uncultured Saprospiraceae bacterium
CGACCCCCTCGGTGTAAACGAGGTGCTCTGAACCAACTGAGCTAATCGCCCTTTTCGCTAAGCGACTGCAAATATAAGACTAGTATTATATCATGTCAAGGATTTTGCGAAAAAAATAATTCTTTTTCAGTGGTATTCTTTCCAAGGGGCGTTTTAGGCTTTTTTTCAAACATAGGATTTGGCACTTAAAGCCTATAAAATGGGAGCTTTTGGAAGGTTACGTGTGGCATTGATCACCTCATCAATTAATCCATATTTTTTTGCACTTTCTGCTTTCATCCAATTATCTCGATCACAATCTGTAGCAATGGTCTCATAATCCTGCCCAGTGTGCTCACTGAGGATGTCGTATAATTCCTTTTGGAGCGATTTAAAAAGGTCATAAGTGATTTCCATGTCGGAGACCTGTCCTTGCATTCCCCCAGCCGGTTGATGGATCATGACGCGGCTATGCGGCAATGCGATCCGTTTCCCTTTTGTACCAGCAGCCAATAATACCGATCCCATGGAAGCGGCCATACTGGTACAAATGGTGCTCACATCTGGATTGACATATTGCATGGTGTCGTAGATGCCTAAGCCGGCAGTCACGGAGCCTCCGGGGCTATTAATGTACATTTGGATGTCCTGTTTAGAATCGATAGAATCGAGAAAGAGCAACTGGGCTTGAATGACATTGGCTACATAATCATCGATGCCAACGCCAAGAAAAATAATCCGATCCATCATTAATCTGGAAAAAACATCCATTTGTACCACATTGAGTTGTCGCTCTTCCATGACGCTAGGCGTAAAGCCACGCAGGTGCCGAACGGCTTTGCTCGTACTCCCGATAAATTGATGGACGGAATTGGCTTCCAATTGATGATGCTTGGTCGCGTAATTGAAAAATTCTTTTTGGTAATTCATATTTATGGATTTAATTTATTTGCTTCTCTGATGAATCTTGTGGAAATCGGTAAGCGGTACACCGTATACCCCAAAAAACAACCACGGGATTTATCAAACAACCATTTATTTGTAGAATAATAATTTTTGTTTTAGACATAGCGCTCCTATTCGTTTGTTGTTAAGCACAAAACGCGAGTTGAAAAAGAGGAATTAAAAATTTAGTGGAACTCTTTTTTGAGAAAAATTTAGTTGAAAGAGCGCCATCGGGCAAGCCAAGAGGAAAGCCAATGGTCTGTTTTTATAGGAGGAACAGTATGATTATTGACCCAAAGTTCTACCTTGGCGAAACTAACTTCCGGTGGAAGTTGTCGCAACTGAGCCAGCGTCTTAGATAGGTCGATATTATTTTTCATAAACGAAGAAGATATTTAAAATAAAGAAGCATAGATGGCCAGACGTTTGGAGAGTGGCATTTTTTTGGAAGAAATACTTCCTTCGTTGAGCATTTCCTGTAAGGTTTTTCTCGCACGACTCAATCTTGTTTTTACGGCTCCCGGAGAGGTATTTTGAATCAAGGCCAATTCTTTGATACTAAAACCACTGATCTCAAAAAGCAATAAAGCTTCCTTTTGATTTTCGGGAAGTTGGTCAATACACTTGTGTAGGTAGTGAATGTCTAGGGCGAGTTCGGGATCTCCAATTCGGCTTTCCATTTTCTCCAAAACTTCCTCCTTCCACTCCGCTCGGAACTTCGCTCTGCGAAAACGATTTTTTAAAATATTATTGACCACACCAATCATAAAACTGAGTAGCTTTTCTTTTTTCTCGATGCGATAAAAAGCTTCTAAAGTAGCCAGTACCGCCTCTTGTACCAAGTCTTCCCCTTCCATCCATCCATAAGCCCGACTACTGCAATAGCGCGCAAAACTAGCGTGAATGGGTTGGTACCACTGCAAAAATTCTTCGTGATTATTTTCTACTTTCATTTTTATAGTCTTCGGTTAATATTTTTAGAAATCGGAACAGCTTTCCGTTTCTATCTATTAAGTAACACTAAATAGCAAAAGGTTACAAGGCCAAAGCTTATTTTAACTTTTGCCAGAGGCGATAGCGTTTAAACTTTAGGTTCATCGTCATTCTTTTAGTACCTTTAAATAAACGCTTTTTTAAAGTAAAAACCTTGAAAGAACTCCTAAAGATTCCCCTTCCTGACGGAAGTCATACGCAGATTAGTCTTTTTCTACCCAAGGAAAGTAAAGCGGATACCTTGCTGTTACTTTTTCCTGCGATGGGGGTCGAGGCGGCTTATTATGAACCCTTTGCGACTTACTTGGCTCAGGAAGGTTTGCTGACCATCACGGCGGACCTCCGTGGCTTAGGGCATTCGAGTATTCGGCCTGAGAAGCAAAGGGATTATGGTTATGAAGAAATGATGCAGTTGGATTATTTATCTATTTTTAAAAGCATCGATCAAAAATTTCCGAAGAAGAAAAAAATAGTATTGGGGCATAGCCTTGGCGGACAATTGGCTGCTTGTTTTTTGAGTCGTTATGACTTTGGGGTTAAGACATTGATTTTATTGGCTGCCTGTTCGGTACATCCTTCTGGTTGGGAAGGAATGGGGCGCTTGAAAATACATTTTGTAATTCGTTTTTTTGGTTTTATTGCTAGAGTCTTGGGTTACTTTCCGGGGGACAAAATTGGCTTTGGAGGTAGAGCTGCAAAGCAGCATTTGTTGGATTGGTGTCGCCAAGGAAAAACGGGAAAATATCAATTGGCTAAAGCTAATTTTGATTATGAGACTGCTTTGGGGCGATTAAAAATTTCAACCTTAGCGATTCCTATTGCCAATGACCAATTGGCGCCCGCCAAAGCGATGAAAAATTTATATCAAAAGTTTCATCCAGCTGCTGAAGTGCAGGTTCGTGAATTTACTCCAGCGCAGGCCGGCTTTGATAAACCCAATCATTTCAATTGGGCCCGAAAACCGAAAGGCATGGGAGACTTGATCCTAACTTGGCTGAAAGAAGGGGTTTAAATCCACTCTTGATCATTGACCGTTAGTTCATGTTGAATAGTTCCGGTATGTTGGGTTTGCTTGGGTTCGATCAGCATGATCCATACTTCTTCGCCGTTGGTTCTTGGACGATGTTCTATTCCTTTGGGAACGACTAAAATCTCTCCTGTTTTGACCACTTCTGTCCGGTCTCGAAAGTCCATGATTAGCGTCCCTTGCTGGACAACAAATAATTCATCTTCTTCTGCATGGCTGTGCCAAATCATTTCTCCTTGTAGCTTAGCTAGCTTGACATATTGGCCATTCAATTCGGCAATGATTTTTGGGGTCCAATGTTCTTGAAATTGTTGGTATTTTTTTTCGAGTGATATCGCTTTCATGATTAGTGATTTTTATTTGGGAAAAAATTCTTTCGAATCTGATAAAATTTATCAATTATACAATTCCCAGAGGAACGGGCCTTCGATTAGGAGATATTTAAAATTGCGAATCCTTTCGCAATGCTTGGAGGAATATCAAGCAGTTCTCAAGAACTTTTCCAGCGATACAAAAGTAGGTACTTTCACTGAAAGTTCTTGGCGTTCAATTGACAGATTACCATGCCGATAGATTTTTAACTGGGATTGATCAGATAGGTCTTAGGGCTGACAATAAGAGCTTGGATTAGGCAGAAGACTTAAAAGATAAAAATTTAATTTAGCAGCTAATAAAATTACCCATTCATGCGAATTCCTATCCTTTTTTCCGCCTTATTCCTTTTTGTGACGAATTGTTTTGCACAAACACAGCTCAACGGTTCTTTTCCCTTTCAAACAGACCTGAATAAGAAGTACTCTCTGATTATTCCTTCTGCTTATGATGAGAACACTCCGACCAAGGTGATGTTGGGATTGCATCCTTTCAACACCGCGCGTTGGAGCGGAGAAACTTGGTGTGAATACCTGACGGATTTTGCAGAAAGTAATAATCTTTTATTGGTATGCCCAGATGGTGGATTGGATGGGAAAATTGATGATCCAATTGATACTGCTTTTACGAGTGTATTGCTCGATTCTGTTGGGCTTTGGTATCAGATACAATCCGATAAAGTATATGCCATGGGATTCTCTTCGGGTGGTCGGACCACCTATACTTATGGCTTGTCGAAT
>CAYQRA010000689.1:0-4054 GCA_964419315.1 uncultured Saprospiraceae bacterium
AGGAGTGTTTGTTCTTCTTTTTGGTTGACTCACACACGGGATTTGTCAGAGAACCAAAATCTTTGATCTCTTTCTCTGCGGTGCAGCGCCGAGCTGCGCCGCAGATTATACAAAGCAAAACATCCTCTCTCTTGTTCTCAATTGATCCCTAAGAGCTACAAGAAAGCATCGAACAACCCACTTTATTTCTAGCCCATTCGGGCCGTTTGGCAAACCATTTTTCCTGATCTTCTTGTTCCGCATAAGGCGCTTTTAGCAATTGGTATAATTCTTCTATCAAACTATAGTCGCCTTTATCTGCCGCATCTATGGCCAATTGAGCCATATAGTTTCGAAGTACATATTTTGGGTTTACTGCGTTCATATTTTTTCGGCGATCTTCCTCTGATATTATTTCCGCTTGCAGGTAATCCAAGTAAATCTGAAACCAAGCCGTCCATTCTTCCAAAACCGAACCTTGCAAATCTGCGGGTTGATAAAAAGCTTTTTCGATTTTAGCAATAGCTGCTGCGGGTTGATCAGACTTAGAAACCGTCGCCAATAACCTAAAAAATATCGTCATGTCTGTTTCGGTCAAAGACAAGGTCGTTTCCAATGTTGCCCATACTCCAGGATTTACGTTTTCTTCTTGTAAACCCAATTTAGCTTTCATCATTTCCCCATACGCTTTTTCAAAGGCGGGTCGAAATCTTTCCAAAGCAGCCTCCAAAGGTTTGGCTTCCCCAACGAGTAGAAACAAAGCATTTGCCAGTTGATATAAATTCCAATGCGCTATGGCAGGTTGATTGCCAAAACGATAGCGTGCTTCTCGACGATCCGTGGTATTGGGGGTCCAATTTTCATCATATCCTTCTAACCAACCATAAGGACCATAATCAATGGTCAGACCAAGAATCGAAAGATTATCCGTATTCATTACACCGTGTACAAAGCCTACTCGCTGCCAAGCGATGATCATTTCTAAAGTTCTATCCAAGACTTGATTGAAAAAGTCTAAATAAGTCTGGGGGGTTCCCAATTCAATACTGGGATAAAAATGTCGGATGGTATAATCGGCCAATTTCTTCAAATTGTCTACATCTTTTCTACTGGCAAAAATTTGAAAATTACCAAAGCGAACAAAGGAAGGAGCTACTCTACAAACGATCGCTCCTTTTTCATAAGCTGAATTGCCATCATACATCATATCCCGCAAAACCAAATCACCAGACAAACTTAGCGATAAAGAACGGGTAGTTGGTACGCCCAAATGAAACATGGCTTCGCTACACAAATGTTCTCGAATAGAAGATCGCAATACGGCCAAGCCATCTGCGGTTCGGGAATAAGGGGTTTCCCCCGCACCTTTTAATTGTAAGGCCCAACGTTCTTGATCGTGTTCCACTTCCATCAAATTGATGGCACGGCCATCTCCTAATTGTCCAGCCCAATGACCAAATTGGTGGCCACCATAGCACATCGAGAAAGGAGCCGTTCCTTCCATCACTTTTGCGCCAGAGAAGAGATCAACAAATTCTTTAGATGTTAAATCTTCTTCGGAAAAACCCAAGGTATCCGCCATTTCCTTAGAGACATGAACGAGACTCGGATTGCTTGGAATCTTGGGAGTAACAAAAGAATAGCAAGCTTCTAAGACTTGTCGTCGCGTATTATTTTTATCCGGGTCCGCAGGCAATTCCTTATTGAAAGTATCTTTTATATTGAGTTTTATCATGTTTTGTTGATTTATGATAACATCTTAGAAAATGGTCGCCTCATCTATTTGTTAAAATTGCTAAACATTAATGGAGCTACTTTCGTATGATCTAGTAGAATGATTGGGGTCAAAACGAAAGACAGCTGATTCCGATAGATTACCGTACAAAGATAAGACAATAAAAAAGTAAAGTAATCAATCATTTTCCCAAATTCTTTGTTCATTTCCCACAAGAAGTTCCTTTTCTATTTTTAGAAAAAACAAGAAAAACACTAAATAACTTCTGATTTCGTTAGTAAGGCAATGTTCAAAATAGTTAAAACAACAATTAAATGAAACAGTTGTCTCTTGTTGCACTTTATGGCCAAAAATCGAAAACAATAAAAAAATTAATTGTTTCGGTTTGGAAAGAGATCGAAAAGTCAAGTATGAAAAGGGTGTTCAAGCGCTCTGCGATCAATCAAATACATAGCACCATCATGGGTATGGAAAAAGTCATTGGCTACCAAAAATCTTATAATGCCAATCATTGGAAAAAGAATGGAGAAAAAAAACTGATGGATTTCAACAAACTGTATGATCACATCAATTCTCATCTACCATTAAATATCCAAATTGGTGGATTTAAAAAAAGCAACACCGATTTCAAAAGTTTTGGTAAAACTCCATATTATGGTTCTCTGACAATTCCCGTGTGTGAGTCAACCAAAAAGAAGAAACCGACAACGGAGGTTCACGCTAGTAAAAAACGCTTCCTACGGTCACTTTTTTATTCTTCTTTTTGATTGACCACGGGATTTGTCCAAGAACGTAAATTACTAGACCTTCGCAATGATTTGTTTGCTAAAAATAATCTTCTGCATAAATACGAGGAGGATAATGATTTTTATTTAGTCATCGGTGAATTGCAAAATTTGCATTTACTCCAAGAAGAGGAATTGATCCAATTAAAAAAGGAAGCGAAAGTACTAGAAAACAAAATCAAAACCCATACTTTAGAACAGGCGCAATTGATCGCAATCAAAAAAACAGATTTATATTATGTCCAATATCAAAAAGAAACCTTAGAATTGGCGAGTAGCAATGCCTTTAATTTCGAAGCCATCAAAAACGATTCTAACAAACTAGAAGGCTTATACCTTTGAAGTAGAAAAATATTTTAGCTTGACAATAGAAAAACCGAAAAAGCAAAAGAAGCACGGCCTTTGGAAAGTAGTCAAAATTAGTTTTTGGCTATTGCTCCTTTTGGTTCTTCTTGTTGTCCTTTTGGTTTTTGGCACCAACCTTTATCTACAATCCAACAAACAGAAAATTTTTGCAGAAGTAAGCTGGCTCAACCAAGGTAGTCTTTCTTTCGATCAGGCTTACATCAGTCTTTTCAAAGATTTCCCAAATGCCTCTATTGTATTGAAAAATGTACAGCTTGTAGATTCGATGTATGCGGAGCATCAGCGGCCGCTATTGGTCGCCGAAGAAGTGTTTGCACAAATGTCGCTGCAAGAATGGAGGGATCAAAGTCTTACTTTACAAGATTTCACTTTTAAGGGTGGAAGTTTTAATTGGTATAGAGATAGCTTGGGCTATAGTAATTTGCAAAGTATTTTCACCCAACAAGAGAAGCGGGAAATGGCTTCCTGGGCAAAAGACTTCCAAATAAAAAAAGAACAAATCCAAATCCACCTCATCGACTTTTCTATCCACATCGCGGATATTCTAAAAACCAGAAACATCCAAAGCCATGTTCGAGATTTAAAAGCAGATTTGCATTTTGGGGAAAATGAATTACACGCTTCTGTCGATTTGGATTTAAATTTAAGTCAACTCATTTTACAGCAAACCACAGGTTCTTTTCTAGACAACGCAGATCTTAGCGGATTACTCAATATCGAACTCCATCCAGACTGGATCAAAATTGCTCCTTGCCAATTACAAGTCAATGATCAGCAGTTTTTATTCGATGGAGAAATTGCCAGATCGTCCGAAGTCACCTCCGTTTTAAATTTAAAAAACACAAAAACTCAACTCAGCAGTGTCGCTCCCCTATTGCCCAAAAAAATACAAAAGGTGCTCCGGCCTTACGAGATCAAAGGGCCTTTTTATTCCGACACTAAAATACATCTGATCCCGGGTGTTCCTGCACAAGTAGACGTAAAGTTTGACCTAGTCCAAAATGATTTGATCATCCGAGGCATTCCTTTTCAGAAAGCACAATTGGCTGGAAGGTTTATCAACCGATCTCGTTTTAACAGCCTGTCGAAGAGGAGAGAAAAAGGAACGGTTCGATTAGAACTAAAAAATGTACAAACCCAACATGGCTCGTTCCAACTCGCCTCCGAAGACCTCTTAATTACTTCCAAC
>CAYQRA010000690.1:0-4044 GCA_964419315.1 uncultured Saprospiraceae bacterium
ATGGTTCTCTGACAAATCCCGTGTGTGAGTCAACCAAAAAGAAGAAAAAACGCTTAACTAGGCAAGCTTGTCACAGGTCCTACGGTCGCTTTTTTATTCTTATTTTTGATTGACCACGGGATTTGTCCAAGAACGAAACAAATTAACCCATAAAATGGTTAGGAAAGTTCATAAAGCTTTAGACAACTTCTCTATCTTTGACTGTCTTTAGTGAACCGTCTAAGTAAATAAGGACTTAGACCATTTAACTTTCACCTTTTCTGGAAAGCAACCAATGCCTATATACCTGACCGATAGTTTAAATTTTATTCGTAAACTCCGTCCCGCTCGAGTATGGAATGTAGTAAAGCTATTTCTGTCTTTTCATCTCACGCGTTGGCTAAAGCGGCCAGTTCAATGGGGAGTTCCAATGACCGTCTCCATCGAACCCACTACCGCTTGTAATCTTCGTTGTCCAGAATGCCCAAGTGGCCTTAGGTCCTTTAGTCGCCCTACAGGTAACCTCAAGCAAGACTTTTTCCGAAAGACGATTGACGAAATGTATAAGGAACTACTCTATCTGATTTTTTACTTTCAGGGAGAGCCATATATCAATCCGGGTTTTCTAGACATGGTCAAATATGCCAATGAAAAAGGCATTTACACCATCACCTCCACCAATGGACATTTTTTAAACGATGAAAATGCACGCAAAACGATAGAATCTGGTCTAGACAGAATGATCATTTCTGTGGATGGCACCACTCAAGAGGTATATGAAAATTATCGAAAAGCGGGAAAATTAGAATCGGTATTACAAGGAGCAAGAAATGTAGTCAAGTGGAAAAAGAAATTAAATTCTACCACCCCTCATATTATATTTCAATTTTTGGTGGTTCGCCCAAATGAGCATCAGATTCCAGAGATTTATAAATTGGCGGAAGAAATTGGGATCGACGAAGTCAAGTTGAAAACCGCACAGGTTTATGACTATGAAAATGGCAATCCTCTGATCCCCACCATTGATAAATATGCCCGTTATGCCCGTCAGGAAAACGGGACTTACACGGTGAAAAACGAACTACTTAATCATTGTTGGAAGCTATGGCATGCCTGTGTCATTACCTGGGATGGGATGGTGGTTCCCTGTTGTTTTGACAAAGATGCGAGTCATCGTTTAGGTGATTTAAAGCAGCAAAGTTTCAAAGAACTTTGGCAGGGAGAAGCCTATCAGGAGTTTCGCACTAGCCTACTCAAAGGCAGAGATCAAATTGACATTTGTACCAATTGTACCGAAGGATGTAAAGTCTGGGCCTAGAAGTTTTTTTTTCTAAAACCCTTTAAAAATGGAACTTTTTGCATTTCAAAAAACTTATACTTTATAGAAGAAATTAAGTCTTAAGTAAATTTTTTATTAAAAATACTTTACTTAATAATGAATAGCGCCGATTTTTTCGAACCTATTATCTGCGCTTTATACATTACTTTTAATGAAAATATTAGTTTTCCCAAAAACCCAAGCCTTGTTATCTTAGTTTAATTCATCTGTTCAAGAATCTAATTATCAAGGACTTATGCAGATTTCAATCATTTTTCTAAGCCTATTTTGAAAAAAAATCGTGCAATGTCAGTAAACATTTTGGAAAATCCAAAAAAAATAACGATTTTTGTATTTAGCATATGTTAAACATTTAACGATGCTATCCCATCAACTTCAGACCATTATCAAAAGGAGCAGGTCTGAATATAAAATCTGTGAGAAAACTGTGTGTAGTCTGTTGCCCTTGAAGAATTATTCCTAGAATTATTTTTCCAAGTCAACTCATTGACCAATTAACGTAATAACTTATACAGAACTAATACTATTTATGTATTGAGTTATCGCTTTGTGGTCGTTTGCTTTGAGGATACTACACTCAGTTGAGAAAAAAATAAAAAACTGAAAGAAACACTTGAAAAAGAAATTTTCAGTTAGCATACACTTATGCTCTCTACTGAAGAATGAACCGAATTCACTGGATTCCTCAAATTAACAGCAAGATGATGACTACTTACAAAAGTATTTTTAAAGGCCGCCTTGAGTTTGGTAGCACCAAAAGCTACGACAAGGTACTTAAGATGTTCCACCATAGAGTGGAGAATTATTACAAATCAGATATCCTGCTTAATGAGGAAGAGATATTCGATGAGTCTACCACCTGTCTAAATGTTCCCCGTTTTATTACCCAAGGTTCTGAAAAATCTTGGAAAAACACTTACAGCTTATTAGAGTATATCGCTCAATTTGCAGTAGCTGGTGAGTTTGGTGCATGGATGACCAATGAAGGAAAAATACTCCATCATGGTGTCGTCGAGCCTCGCTCAGACCGAGCAGCAGTACAGGCCTACCTGCGTGGTAGAGACCTCATTGAAGAAGAAGGAAAAGAAGACGAAGCAATGTTTGCACTCAATCAAGCAATTGCTAAGTACGAGCGCCACGCCAATGCCTATGAGCGTCGGGGCCACATCAATTTCCGACTTCGCAATTACGAAGATGCGCTCTATGACTTCGATAAAAGCATCGATCTGGCTGCCGGTAATACAGAAGCATACCTTGGAAGAGCCAATACAAAAATGATATTAAAAGACACTGAAGGTGCCATTGGCGATTTTGATTTAGCGATCAAATCCTCCATCCCTCTTCAACCGAGCTATTGGTTGGCCAGAAGATTGAAAGGCAATGCTCATCTACTTTTGGATGATAAGCAAAGTGCTATGGCGGAAATGCGTCTGTTTAGCTTACGCAAATTCAAAAAAGACAATCCAAATTTTGAATGGTCGCGTTCTGTTCTTTTCAAATATGGAACACTTTTATACGAAACAGAAAGCTACCTCGAAGCTTACGAAGCATTCAATAGAGCGATTTCAATGGAAGGGGGCAGAGATGTCAAAGAAGCTCAATTGTATCTATACCGTGGTAAGTCTGCGCAGAAAGCAAAGAAAAAAGCATTTAAGAAAGACTGGGAAAAAGCCGTTGAGCTTGGTAGCAAAGAAGCCAAAAAATTACTCAAAGGATAAGCCTTTTAGAAATGAACTTTTTCTTCGAATGGTCATTAGTTAAATTAACTAATGACCATTTTCATTGCAACCAATAATCTATGAAATTCATCAATATAAAAGATTGGGGACTTGGAATAAACTTTCAGCACCCTTATCTGATTGCTGGCCCCTGTAGCGCGGAGACCGAAACGCAAGTACTCCAAAGTTGCCAAGGAGCTGCGGAGCAAGGAGCAACAATTCTCCGAGCTGGAATATGGAAACCTCGAACGAGACCCAATTCTTTTGAAGGAGTCGGAAAAAAAGGGCTTCCTTGGATCAAAGCAGCAGCTAAAGCAAGCCAATTGCCCGTAATGGTAGAAGTCGCCAATAAAGAGCATGTGAGAGCGGCTTTGGCAGCGGGAGTAGATATTTTGTGGATTGGAGCAAGAACCACCGTTAATCCATTCGCTATTCAGGAAATTGCCGATGCTTTGCAGGGCATAGACATTCCTGTGATGGTCAAAAATCCAGTCAATCCTGACATCGATCTTTGGATCGGTGCAATCGAACGACTCTACGGAGCAGGTATAAAAAAACTAGCTGCTATTCACCGAGGTTTTTCCGTAAGCCGCTCTGCTCCTTTTCGGAATCTTCCGATGTGGGAAATCCCGATTGAATTAGGACGACGCTTACCGCAATTAGAAATCATCTGTGACCCAAGTCATATCTGTGGCAATCGCTCCCTAATTCCGGAGATAGCTCAAAAAGCAATGGATCTGCATTTTGCAGGTTTAATGATCGAAACCCATATTGATCCTGATGAAGCTTGGAGTGATGCGAAGCAGCAACTTCAACCCAAGGCTTTAGGCGAGCTTCTAAAAAATCTAGTGCTTCGAAAATCAGAAACAGATGATCAAGATTTTCTAGCACAACTCGAAATCTTACGAGTAGACATTGACCAAATTGATCGAGAGTTGACCGAACTTATGGGAAAACGAATGAAAGTTGTGGAAGCTATCGGGCAATGCAAAAAAGAAAATGGAATTA
>CAYQRA010000691.1:0-4036 GCA_964419315.1 uncultured Saprospiraceae bacterium
ATCGCTGACATTCCTCTAGTTTCCCTAGACCCAATACCCGATTTTTGCGAAACCGCAACATTGGACTTCTCTCCCTCCAATCTGGAAATCTCCGCCAACGGTGGTAGCATTACTAACTACCATTGGGAGTTTCCTGGAGGGAGTCCGGGGCAATCTAATCAGGCTTTTCCAACCGGTATCCAGTATAATACAACGGGAGAACACATCGTACAACTGACTGTCGAAAATCAATGCGGTCTACAAATCATCACGGATACTTTTAACATCCAAGCAGCCGGAGTACTCCATTTATCGCCAGACCAAAGTCTGTGTCAAGAGGAAGCGGCCATCCAATTGACCGCAACTCCTGCGGGAGGAATCTGGAGTGGAAATGGGATAAGTCCCAATGGCTGGTTTACCCCCTCTGCTAGCAATGTAGGAACCAACACCTTAAAATATGCTTTCCTAGATGGCGGTTGTAATCTGGAAGGCGTGGTAGAGGTCGTGGTTTTTGCGACCCCAACAGTCAGCGCAGGTGAAAGCCAATCCGTTTGTGAAAACGACGAGCCCATTCTCATCACTGGTGGCCAACCATTAGGCGGTACTTGGACTTCCAATAATGGCGGAGTCATCACCGCCACCAATGCTTTTGATCCGGTGGCTTCGGGCCCCGGTGTTTATACTTTGACTTATGCTTATACTGACCTCAACGCTTGTAGCGCTAATGATGCAAAAACCATAGTTGTTTATGAATTACCGATGGTAGAAGCAGGTCCAGATCAAGCTTTATGTGATACCCCTAATGACGTCCAATTAACTGGTTTCAATCCGGCAGGAGGCATCTGGACAGGTCCAGGTGTTTCCCCGTCCGGGGTTTTTCAAAGCATTAATGGACCGGGACTTTATACCCTTTTTTATACCTATACCAATCCGGCAACCTCCTGTGTAAATCTCGATAGTTTACAGATCAATATTAGTGCTTCCCAAAGTATTGAGGCAGGACCAAATGATAGCTTGTGTATCGAAGAAGGTCTACTTTACCTCCAAGACTTTTCCCCCTTGACGGGGACTTGGTCTGGCCCAGGTATTATTGATTCCATCAATGGTATTTTTGATCCGCTGTTGAGTGGCGGCGGAAGCCATGAGATTTTTTATACCTATGGAAATGGTACTTGTCAGGTCATGGATAGTAAGACCGTAGTCGTGGTTGACTTGACCAATATCAGTATAGGTGATCCTATTGCTTTTTGCCTTTCGGACGAAATCTATCGGCTAGAAATAGATGGCCCCGATGGTGGCATCTGGTCTGGTCCTGGAATTATCGACCCTCAATATGGTGTTTTTGATCCAGCATTGGCTCAAGCAGGAGTCCACCTCATCGAATACCGATTCGATCATCCATCCGTCGCTTGCAGCGCTAGTGCCACCAAAGAAGTCACGGTACATACCGTAGAACCTCCAATGTTTGATTTACCAGATGTTGAATGTCAATTAAGTACCATCCAAATGATCAATCTATCCAACCCTACTTATTCCAGCGCTTGGGATTTTGGGGACGGACAAACTTCCATTGAAACCGAGCCAATTCATTTGTACGAGGAGGCAGGGAATTACACTATTCAATTAATTGTCACCAGCCCACAAGGCTGCAAGGATACTCTGAGTCAGGAACTTTTAGTAACTGAATCTCCCAAACCCGTTTTCACCTTAGACAATTATGAAGGCTGTGCTCCTTTTGAAGTGACCTTTACTAATCAGAGTATCGGTTTCGATGTGGATTTTGCATGGGATTTTGGCAATGGCCAAACAAGCGATAAAGTCAATCCTGATCCGGTGACTTATTTCCCAGGAACGAAAGACACGACTTATGTGGTCACCCTTACGACTCGTAATCTTTGTGGTGAAAAAGCCTATAATGCCGCCATTTTAGCAAAAGCTTCGCCGGAGGCCAATTTTGGCTTAAGTCCGGTGAATCTTTGTTCCCCTTTAGAAGTTGCCTTCGCTAATATTTCTAGCGGAAGCGCTACGGACTATTACTGGGATTTTGGCAATGGAGAAACAAGTACCGATTCTATGCCGGGCAACCGCACTTTCGTGGCAGATTCTTTGGAGACCAATTATACCATCACGATGATTGCATCGAATAGTTGTGGAGTAGATACGGCCTATCAGGAATTGATTGTGCCGCCAGCAGATGTCCAAGCATTTTTCAATACCTCAGATCGAGTGGGTTGTCAGCCACACACCGTAGAGTTTTATAATTTTGCTAGTCCGGGTGCGCACATTGATTGGGATTTTGGAGATGGTAATGGATCCAATGCTTTCGAGCCAGTACATACTTTTACTGAACCGGGGCATTATAAAGTCGTCCAATATGCTTCTAATCTTTGTGGATTTGATTCTGTTTCGATAGACATCATAGTTTTGCCATCACCGGAGATTCTATTCAGTCATGAATCTTTTGTTTGTCTGGGTTCAGAAATTACTTTTACCAATGAGTCTCCCAATATATCCGCCGCTTTTTGGGATTTTGGAGATGGAGATACTTCTTTATTATCTTCTCCGGTTCATGTTTATGAAAACCCCGGCGTTTACACCGTCACCCTTACGGGAACTTCTCTGTTCAATCAATGTCCAAGTTCTTACAGTAGTGAGGTCATTGTGCAAGCTTTACCTGTGGCCAGTTTTGAACCAGCGGAGCCTTTCGGTTGTGCTCCTTTTAATACCACCTTTATCAATCAAAGTGTACAAGGAGCTTTCTATGTTTGGGATTTTGGGGATGGGACGACCTCTGTAGAGGAAAGCCCTAAACACACTTTTGCGGAGCCCGGTTTGTACGAAATAGAGTTGATTGCGACCGATGCTTTTGGTTGTTCTAATGACACCACTTTACTCAATGTATTGGTTCATCCAAATCCAGAAGCCCAATTCACCTTTGATCAAAACCTCCTCTGTCGTTTGCCAGTAGCTATTCAATTTGAAAATACCAGCCTAGAAGCGGATGCTTATTTTTGGGATTTTGGGGACGATAGTAAATCCGAAGAAAACACACCGATACATTATTACCAACAAGCTGGAACTTTTAATATTTCGCTGGTCGCTACCAATCAATTTAATTGCCGAGATACTTTTTTGAAGACCATTACCACTCATCCAGAACCAATTGCTGATTTCGAACTTTCGGAATATAGTGGTTGTAGTCCGCTGGAAGTTCGATTTGAGAATTTTTCTGAAAATGTAAATACCTATACTTGGCAGTTTGGTGATTTTGCAAATTCTGAGGAAGAACAACCTGTGCAGGTTTTTGACCAAGCCGGAAGCTACGATGTTCAATTGATTGCGGGAATAGATGACTTGTGTTTTGACACCCTATTGCTAGAAGGTTTGGTAGAAGTACAAGCCCGTGCCTTTGCGAATTTTGAGATCGTGGAAACAAATCCAGACTTAGCAACTGGAGAATTTGAGTTGAAAAACTTATCGACAGATGCGACCGAATATCTTTGGGATTTTGGCGATGGCAATATTTCGGAAGAAATGAATCCAATCCATCGTTATACCAATAATGGTGCCCGCCAAATCCATCTAGAAGCGACCAATGAATATGGATGCAAAGACGATACTTTATTGACCATGATTCCTCCCCTATTTAGTGGTTTATTTATTCCCAACGGATTTTCACCCGAGCAAGGCATTGGCGATGTTCGCGTTTTTCGACCAGCGGGAGTTGGTTTAAAAGAATTTCAAGTACAAATATTTTCTCCTTATGGCCAATTGCTTTGGGAATCTACGGCATTGGACGAAGGGATTCCATCTGAAGCATGGGATGGAACTCATAATGGCAAATTATTGCCACAAGATATGTATGTCTGGAAAGCCTTCGGCATCTTTGAAGATGGTCGGGTTTGGGCTGGACAGGAAAACGAAAAAGGGAAACAGATGACGATGGGTACGGTGGTTTTGTTGCGCTAAGAAGACCAAGTCTTAGCGACCACCTATTCCCCTATTAGAGCATGTTTAAAATTTATTTTAGGTTGAAAATCAGTAATTTATGGTTCTG
>CAYQRA010000692.1:0-4027 GCA_964419315.1 uncultured Saprospiraceae bacterium
CCAGTGGCGCGGGTGGACAGCATGTCAATAAAACGGAATCTGCGGTTCGATTGCGGCACTTGCCTTCCGGTTTGGTGGTCGAATGCCAAGAGGAACGTTCTCAACACCTCAACCGAGAAAAAGCCATCAAAATGCTCAAGTCGAGACTCTACGATTTGGAACTCAAAAAGAAAAATGCCGAACGAGATAAGGTGGAAGCAGGAAAGACCAAGATAGAATGGGGTGCCCAAATTCGCTCTTACGTCTTGGATGATCGCCGAGTTAAAGATCATCGATCTAATTACCAAACTTCCCAAACTGATGCGGTATTGAATGGGGATTTGGATGCTTTTCTAAAAGCTTATTTGATGATTGGCAAGGAGGTGAAGTAAAGTTAGCTTAGGGCAAATAGGGCTTTCCCAAAAGGGGAGATTAAATTTATCATGGATACTTATCAAATAAATGTTAAATTTACCTAGGCTTGATGCTAATAGTATTTAAGCCCAATAGACCCCAAGGTTTTGTGAAACCTTAGAAAAAACCAAAAAAATGATCTTCCCCCGATTAACTGTACCCTTTTTGGCTACATTTGTTGGCCTCCTCGGTATTATTGCCTGTAGCTCTAATGCGGATCAGGTGGAAATAGACCATGTTCCTTTCTCTACAGAAACCTCCAGTACGCTAGAAGGTGTCAATAATGACTCCATTCCATTTGTTGGTGCGCCAACGGACTTTTCCCAAGTGAAAGCAGATTTGCCCTTGCTTAAAAAAGCGATTCAGGCGTATGAATCCAATGATTTGGAAACATGTTCAAATGCATTAGGAAGTCATTTTGAAAAGGCTGGATTTACCAATTTGGATCAAATGCTAGGCTATGTGGTGGCTGCCTATGGCGCTTTAGGGTTGTACGAAAATGCTGCTCGAGAAGTACTAAAGAGAGATCAACGGAGACAACCTTGGAATTATGCCATGAAATTGGATTTGATGATTTGCCTGCGCAATTATGCTAAGCAAAATGGATTGGAAAAAGGTGTCGCCTTGACAGAAAAGTTGAAAGCGGAGTTTGGCAAGAAACTAGTTTCGCCAATTTTAATGATATTACCTAGAGGAAAAATGACTTTCTTACACGATGGAATGCATGTTTCTAGTACTATTTGGTGGGATAAGAATAAATTTGAGGAGCACCTCCCAGCTTTTATGGAGCGCTTTCCAAAGGATACCTTTATTGACCATGCCTATTATTTTATAGGAGAACCAGAAAAGGCTTTGAAGGTAAATCCAAAAGGATTGCTTCGAGATGTTTTGCTTTATAATATTGCCTATGATGAGATCAAGAAAATATGCAAAGAAGAAAATCGCTTAAAGGCTGTTGAAAGACAGCGCAGCTTAGAATATATTTCCGACTATCCATTATTCACTAAAAAACTAGAATACGTAGATTTACTGGAAGTGGAAAATCCCAAGGCAGAAAAAGCCTATCAATATTTTTCAAAATACATTGAAGAATTTCCGAACCGACCTCATGCCGATGACGCCGCTTTTTGGCTGGCTTGGTTGGATTTTCAATACCAACGCTATGATCAGGCGATTGCTTGGACTAAGAAAGTCAGATCTTTAGGGAATAAGGATTATCATCAAAAATACCGTCTTGCGGCTCGCTTAGAGTCAGAAATGTCTCCCTTTCTGAGTACCAAACAATTGGAAGCGATTTCTACCAATTCAAAAGAATATGATCATCGTACCGAAAAGATAGTAATTAACATGGCCGATCGTTTGCCTTTCGGCGAAGCGATTAAAATGCTAGAAGATCCCAAATATCAAGCTTATGAGGTGAAAGCGCTGTATCAATTAACAAAAAGAGAATACGCGAATTTGAATTTTGACAATGCCCTTGAAGCGGCCAAACTGGTACAAGCAAAAGGGGAAAACGAAATTTCTAATATCTCCCTTGTGATCCCGAATATTCAAGCAATCATTGATTTGGGAGCTATTCCTAAAGCCGCCCTGTTGTCTAAAGTAGCTACTGGACTAAAAAGCTATTTTATGGATAGAGCGATGACCTTAAAGTTTATAGACCAGAGCATAGCGAAATATGGCAACGAGGAAGATGTTTCTACCTTGTACTACCTTAAGGCCGTTTTATTACGAGATTCCAATCCAGCGAAAGTGGAAGCGGTAGTTGAAGAGATGCTTGTACGGCATACCGCGAGTAAATTGTGTGATGACGCCTTGGCGGAATTAATTTATGTCCAATCCAAAGTGCTGAGAGATTTGAAAAAAGCAGAAGCAAACCTCGACCGAATGTTTTCTTTATATCCCAATGGAAATGCCTTAGATAATGCGATGAATTGGGTAGCGATGGGTTATGCCGGACAAAGGTATTCTGTTGAAAATGGCCAGTTTGCTCGGGAAAAAGCCAAATATTATTACGAACGTATCCGCCGAGAATTTCCTTTAACCCGTTTTGCAGGTTATGCGATGCAAAATTTGCAGCGTCTTTAATTAGAGCTGTCTTTTATAGAAAAAAGTGAACGAATGAATCTTCTACAGTGGAAACAATTGACTCGTGATTTTGAAGCACAAAGGTGTATCCTGATGCTTGGCCCTAGGATGCCCGGGATGAAAAAAGAGGAGGAATGGCGATCTATCTCCGAAGAATTGTCGACCTATTTGACTCAATATCTTGACGATGGAAAAGTGGATTACGACCAAGCGTCAAACCGCGATTTGGCCTATATCGCTCAGCAGTTTTTGAGTATAAAAGGTGCGAGGCGGGTGGACTTAGAAGATCTGGCTAAGGATTTTCTCGAAGCAAATACCAAAGAGATCCCCGACTTTTATTATAAATTAGCCGAGCTGCCACTACACTTAATTATCAATACGACTCCAGATGATTATATGGAAAGAGCCCTGCGAGAAAAAGGGAAAGCTTGTGTGACTCATCATTATAATTTCAAAAGAGAATGTAACCAATCTATCGAAGCAGATATGATAACGCAGGAGCGTCCTTTGGTTTATAACCTTTTTGGCACCATGAAGGAGGCGGAATCCTTGGTGATGACCGACAATAATCAACTTGAATTTGTCCGCAATGTAGTCAAAGATGACCCTCGGATTCCTGATGAAATATTGGGGCAATTTGATCATCGTAAAACCTATCTCTTTTTAGGTTTTAATTTAGAAAATTGGCAATTCCGATTGCTTTTGGATAGTCTCAATTTACGCGAAGAAAATTCTACCTTTTCGCCAAGAACCCCTTTTTATCCATTGTCGGCCAAAACCAAAGAGTTCTTTACCAATCGCTTCAATTTTGTTTTTGTAGATGCTGACCTCCAAGAATTTGTTACCGAACTCAATGAAAAAATAAAACCCAAAGAGGAGGTCCGAGCAGCAAATGCTAAAGTGCATAAAGTCTACCTGATTTCTGATAAAGACGATGAAGCCCTAAGAATCGAATTGGAAAAATGGCTGAGCCAGATGGTGAATAATAAGGAAATAGAATTGTGGTACCGCAATAAATTTGCTGCGGGAACGGACAATCAGGAAATCATGGAATATATTGAGAACTGTGATTGCATCTTGCCATTGCTAAGTCCAGATCTTTTGGCCAATGATACTTTGTGGGAAGGAGAAATGCAACTCGCATTTGATTTGAGTCGAAAAGAGACCAAAGTACTTCCGGTATTAATCCGACATTGCGATTGGCAAAGCAGTGCTGAGTTGAAAAGATTGATGGTACTGCCTGTGAATAAAAATCCTGTAATGGATGTTGGAGCTTGGGATACCCGAGAAGAAGCTTGGTTGGATATTATTAAAGAATTGAAAAATCAACTCGGATAATGGAACAGAAAAAGATAAGTAGGTATCCGGGAATTCGTGCGTTTGAACTCAATGAGCGAAATCTTTTCTTTGGTAGAGCTATGGAAACTCGCAAATTATTTGCGATGGTCAAGGCCAAACCTTTAGTGGTATTATTTGCTAAATCTGGAATTGGTAAAAGTTCCTTAATCAATGCTTCCTTATTGCCTCGGCTAGATCACGAACTGTA
>CAYQRA010000693.1:0-4026 GCA_964419315.1 uncultured Saprospiraceae bacterium
TCTATCAATAGATGGGCTTGTACGGGAGAAGCGGCGGTCTTCGCAGATCCATTATACTCCGTGGGGTCCAATATGATTGCTTATGAAAACACTTGCATCACAGATTTGATCCGAAAAGATCTAAATAATAATTTGGAAGAAAATCATGTACAAAGACTGAGTCAATTTGTGATTTCTCAAAACGAGTGGCTCATCGATCATATTCAAGGTTCCTATCCCTACCTAGGTCATGCGCAAGTTTATACGCTAGCCTATCTATGGAGCGTGGTCATTGGATGGGCATTGGATTGTCCGCAGATGTTCAATAAAACCTTTTTGGATCTACAGGTCAAAACACAGTTAGACAAAGAAACGTCTAAGATTATTTTTGCTTTAGGCAAAATCAAACAACTCTTTTTAGACTGGCACAAAGTGGCCAATAACACTTTTACTTTTGAATACATCGACTACCTAAAAATTCCATTCATTTTGGAAATCTTCAAGAAGAATTTGGAACCCAATAAGTCCTTAGACACTTTGATCGCCGATAGAATTCATACCGTAAATTTATTGGAAGAATTTGCCCAAGTCATTTTCCTTATTGTGGTAAAAGATGTGATGCCAGAAAAATTAGATCTATTTCAAGAGCCGGTCTGGTTAAATGTCAATGCAATCAGTTTAGATTCGGATGCTTGGGAAAAAGATGGCTTATTTGATCCGAAAACGGAGCCAAGAGATTTGAAAAACATTGAAAACCAAATCCTTAAAGTCATTCAATACAAAAGTCAGGTGAAAGAAAAAATCGATTTAGATATTTCTATATTTTAAAACAAACGCTATTATAAAGCCCTCCATATTATGAGTACACAAAGTATTTCAGAAGCGCCACAAACCCAGTCTTGGACCAGCGAAGAAGCCATCTATTTTTCTTTTAAACAAAAAAATGGAAGCACTACAAGTGAAAAATCAACTTTTCAGTTTGAGATAGAGGCAAGCAAACATGCTCGCTTTTTCGAATTGGCCAAAACCAATGACACCATTTCCTTGGTCGTCCTTTTTTCCGCTTTTTCCGTGCTGATCAAAAAATATACTTTTCAAAAAAACATCGTGATCAACACGCCTCATTTAGAAGGGGTAGAAGAAGATCCATTGCTCCTCCCGATTGCACTCTACACTGACCATCAGAGAAGTTTTAAGGAACATTTAAAAATGTGTCAGGAAACATTAAAGGATCAATACAGCAAACAAAAAAGCGATATCCTTAGTAAAAAATCAAAGAGTAATGTATTGTTTATTTATGAAAACGCACATGACCAAGCCTTGCTAAAGGAGGTGGACTTGGTATTCAAATGTTCCAAGCAAGGAGATAAAATGCTGGTAAACATAGCCTATGATCCTTCTTGTTATGAAACGCATTTTATTAAAAACATAGCCACTCATTTCAATGCTTGTTTGGCACTTTTTCAAAAACCAGACACCCTACTCAAAGAGGTCGAAATCGTTTCTCAAGAAGAAGCCAACACCATTCTTGAGGTATTCAATAATACCACAAAAGCCTACGACTCCGATAAAACACTCGTCGAATTATTTGAAGAAAAAGTAGTGACCAATAGTGAAAAAGAAGCGGTTGTTTACCAAGAAGAAAAACTAAGTTATAAACAGTTCAACAATCGAGTAAATACGCTTGCCGATTATTTGCAAAAAGAATACAACTTAAAAGAAGGAGAGGTCGTAGGCGTCATGCTAGAGCGTTCGGATTTATGGTTGACCGCCCTCCTAGCGATTTGGAAATGTGGGGCAACTTATGTTCCCCTAGATTTAAAATTACCTGTAGAACAAAGAGATATCGTATTGGCCAAAACCGAGGCCAAGCTTTTGATAACCATCAGTGACCTGATGTTCGAGCTACAAGAATACACCGGAGATTTATTGGCAGTGGATTTGGAAATAGAATTTGAAGACTCCACCGAAGTGGCCTTCCAAAACAAATCTACCAAAGACCAAACCGCCTATATTATTCGCACCTCCGGTTCCACAGGAGAACCCAAAACCATTCCCATAAAACACAAAAGCATTTCAGATAGAATGCTCTATCATCTGGATTATCTGGGTCTTGAGCATCATAATGTTTTACAATTTGCTTCCATTTCTTTTGATGCTTCTTTGGTAGAAATATTTATGGCTCTCATCGCAGGAAATACCTTAGTCATTGCTTCTGAAAGAGAAAAAAACGATACCAATGTTTTGACTCAATTATTAGAAAACCAGCAGGTCAATGCAGCAATCTTCCCCCCTTCTTATCTTAAGATTTTAAACAAAAGGGAATTACCCAGTCTGCAAAAAATCATTACCACTGGAGAAAAAGCGTCCACGCCGGATTGCATCCATTATTCGCAAAGCAAGGATGTGTATAATGGCTATGGGCCATCAGAAACTTGTATTGGTGCTTCTTTTTATAAGATCGCTTATGATCGAAGAACCTACTACACCGATAATAGTGTTCCCATAGGAAAGCCTTTTGCAAATACAAGTATTTTATTGCTGGATGAAAATAGTCATTTAACACCCATTGGCATCCAAGGCGAGATCTGTGTCGCCGGATTGGGGCTTTCTGAGGGCTACTTAAATAATGAGGAATTAAGCGCAGAAAAGTTTATCACCAGCGCCTACCTAAATGGTGCCCGACTTTATAAAACAGGAGACTATGCCACCTATACCGAAGACGGCACCCTCCTGTTCAATGGCCGCATGGATTCTCAAGTCCAACTCAATGGCATACGGATTGAGTTGAACGAAATAGAAGAAGCCATAACGACTCATGATGCTGTAAAAAACACGGTGGTCCTAGTAGTAGAATCGGATACCAAAAAGCAATTGGTCGCTTTTGTAGAGACGCTTAGCGAAATAGATTCTGCCACCTTAAAAGCGCATTTGTCCAAAATCATTCCGCAATATATGCTGCCCAATACCTTTGTTTATTTTGAGGCCTTTCCATTAAACAATGCGGGCAAAATAGATGTCCAAGCATTGAAACAACAAATCCAAGTCGCGGAAGAAAAAGCAGAGGACAAAGAAATCATAGCACCAACTACGGAATATGAAAAACACATTGTCACTATTTTTCAAGACATTCTATTGCACGAGCCTTTGAGTATTACCGATAGTTTTTTTGGATATGGTGGCAACTCCTTAAAAGCGATTCAGGTTGTTTCGGAAGTCTATAAAGTAACGGGAGTTACCATTGATGTAAGAGATATTTTTGACCACCCTACGCCACAAGCATTGGCCAAGCATACCGAAACCTATGCTAAACAGGAAGAGGAAATCATTCCGATTGTTTCTAATGAAAACAACCTTTACGATATCTCTTTTAATCAGAAACGTTTTCTAGGTTTTGAAAAAGCCTTTAAGATGATGAGTAAAGGGCAAGAACCCAATAATGCTTTCCCGGGTACTTTTACGATCAAAGGAGATTTGCAGGTAGCAGCTTTTGAAAAAGCATTGCGATACATCGTACAAAGACACGAAAGTTTGCGCACCTTATTCGTAGAAATAGATGGCGAACTCAAACAGCAAATTTTTGATACCGCAGAACATACCTTCCAATTTACCTATCAGGATTTAAGCAATGAAGAAGACCAAAAAGAGAAAGTAGAGGCACTCCTCGACTTAGAAGATAAAACTTCCATCGACTTATTTAAAGGTCCTTTACTTCGCATCCGATTGATCAAAAAAAGTGCGACCGAACATTTACTTATTTTAGTCATTCACCACATTGTTTCTGATGGCTGGTCGATGAATATTTTGTTTGATGAATTATTTGATACGTATAATAAATTTGCTCAAAACAAAGAGGCGGCTTTAAAACCCCTAAACATTGCTTATAAAGAATTTGCTTATTGGAAAAATGATAAAATCAATAATGGCGAATTAGACGATTCCAAAGCTTTTTGGTTTTCCTACCTAAAAGACCTAACCCAAGCGATAGACTTTCCGCATACGGTAGAACAGAAGGAGTTTAATATTTATAATGGCTTTGGTCACGAT
>CAYQRA010000694.1:0-4019 GCA_964419315.1 uncultured Saprospiraceae bacterium
TCGGATTTCCCAAACTTACTACCATCTGCTTTGGTAAGCAGGGGAGTGGTAATGGCAAAAGCCTTTCCTCCGATATTTCGACGAATAAATTCTGTACCCGAAGTAATATTACCCCATTGATCCGATCCACCCATTTGCAAACGCACATTTTGCTGATCGTACAAACACTGGAAATCATAAGCCTGCAATAATTGGTAACTAAACTCCGTAAAAGACAAACCCGTCTCTACCCGTTTTTTTACCGATTCCTTAGAAGACATATAATTGATGGTCAAGGTTTTTCCCACATCCCGGAGAAAATCGAGAACATTCATGTTTTTATAAAAATCGTGATTATTGACGCGAATGGCCGCATTAGGGACATCTCCGAATTCTAAAAATTTATCAAACTGGGCAGATTGAAAATTTAGATTGCGATCCAGTTCATCATAACTCTTAAGTTGTCGCTCTTTATCTTTTCCAGAAGGATCACCTACCCGTCCGGTAGCACCCCCCATCAAGATTACTGGCCGATGACCACATTGTTGAAAGATTTTCAACAGCATGATTTGTACATAATTGCCAATCGTTAAAGAAGGGGCAGTCGGGTCAAAACCAATATATCCGGTGACCATTCCTTTTTCCAGTTCTTCTTTAATTCCCGGGGTAAGCTGGTGTACCATGCCGCGCCATTCTAATTCTTCTAAAAAATTCATATTGTCAATGTTTATGCTACAATTCCTGTTTTTGATATTCTTTCTCCACGTTTTCTATGCTCATCATGGCCACAAATTTAATCTTTTTTCAAAAGCTACCTACTTCCAATACCACCTTTTCCAATAAAGCGTTCTTCAATAGGTAAAAGTTCCCTATTTTACGCCCTCTTTACTTTTATTCTAATCAAAATGAAGCTAGAATATTTCATCGCTACTCGATTAGCAGCCTCCGGTAATCGGAATTTCTCTCGGATGATTATCCGAATTGCCATTGCTGCGATAGCATTGAGTCTGACCGTGATGATTACTGCTACCGCCCTGATCGAAGGTTTTCAAAACCAAATCAGTTCTAAGATTTTTGGTTTTTGGGGACACATCCATATTACCGATACCAATTTGAGTCGTGGCTTTGATGCCCAACCTATCGAGATCGACCAATACTTTTATCCGGCACTTGATACGATTGAATATTTGCCCTACAGAGCACCCATGTCCATCTTTGGTTATGAGGTAGAAGATCAAATGGTGGATAAAGAGACGCGCGGTGGGATTCGACATATTCAGGTATTTGCCCATCATCCGGGGATTATTAAGACCAAGGATCAAATCGAGGGGATTATTATCAAAGGAGTAGGGCAGGATTTTGATTGGAAAAACCTAGAAGATTATTTGCAAGAGGGGAGACCTATTGAATTTGTAGAAGGAAAACCTTCCAGAGATATCATCATTTCCCGACAAACTGCCAATCGACTTAAACTAAAACTAGACGATAGTTTTGAAGTCAATTTTATTGAAAATGGGGAGCAACTGCGAAGGCGCTATAAAATCTGTGGTATTTATAAAACTGGATTAGAGGAATACGATCAAAAATTTGCTTTAGTAGATATCCGGCAATTGCAACAAGTGATGGGCTGGGAGGAAAATCAAGTTGGTGGTTTTGAAGTTTTTGTAGATCATATCGAAGATATGGATGTGATCAATGAGTTTATCTACCTCGAAGCCATTCCAGGTGATTTGTACTCAGAAACGATTCGCGATAAATTCCCTGCGATTTTTGATTGGCTAGGATTACAAGATATCAATGAAGTGGTGATCTTGGTGCTCATGCTTATCGTTGCCTTAATCAATATGGTTACCGCCTTGATGATTCTTATTTTGGAACGGACCAATATGATTGGAATCCTAAAAGCACTAGGACAAAACGATTGGAGCATTCGCAAAATTTTCCTGTATCATGCCGCCTATATCATTCTTGCGGGTTTGTTTTTGGGAAACCTGATTGGTCTTAGTCTGTGTTGGATTCAGAAAAAATTTGAATTGGTCCGACTGTCTGAAGCGGATTATTATTTATCGGTTGCTCCGATAGAATTTGATTTTTGGACGATCCTGATCCTCAATGCAGGAACCATGCTTGTAGTTGTCCTTTTCCTTATTATTCCATCTTACATGGTGACTCGGATTAGCCCCGTCAATGCGATTCGTTTTAAGTAAATCAATACTGGATTTACTTTTTAACCTCCATTTTTAAACAAGTTCAACTTCAATAAAAAAACTATGCCGAGAACTTCTCGGCATAGTAGATAATAACACGCACCGTTGTATACGAATAGACAATGGTATTTTTTGTTGTTAGAGTTGCCACAAAGGAAAATCAATGCCAGTTCTACTCAAAAGAAGAAAGGCGAAGCCAAAAATGCTTCATTTCTGGGAATAATAGACTTGCTTAGCAATTGCCAAGATCTATCTGATCGATCTCTTGCGAACTGTTCTTGCTCTTGGTTGATCCTTGAGCATCGACAGAATCAATTCCCATAATACTGGAAAAGGAAGAATTTCGATAGCCATGTTTTGGCCGATTTTTAGTGGAGTCTCTTGTAGTTTGTTGTATAGCTTTTTTGTTTTAGTTTCAGTACCGGAGCGGTGAAAATACGCCGCCTCCATTCGTATGATCATGTTTAAGAAAAGATTTGCTCTTTTGGTTTCAGGATTATGAGTATAAGTTCTTGCGTATTCTCTGATGGAATCTATTCGGTCGATAATATGTCCAAACTGATCCCTTTGCATCCTAATAATAACTTCGATAATTAAAATGCTAATATTGTTGCCTGATTTGTCTCGCGTATGTACTGGCATATCGTTGATGAATTTTGCCAGATTAAATCGTTCTTCATTATAAGGTTCGATTTTACCTGCATGAATAAGAAAATACAGGTAAGCATAAATTATTTTCCAGTAAGCCTCTGCATTTTTATGAGGCCGCTTTTGTTGCCGATGGGCTTTGTAAAGGATATACGCTTCTTGATAATCTCCGGCATATAAGCAAACCGTAATTCGTTTGATAAAAGCAATGTGCCAGTTAAAACTACCTACCGGAGCGAGCTTACAAGCCTCTTTTACAATGGTTTTTGCCGATTCCAATTCTCCCGTTGCCGCCAATGCTAATACTTTTTTATGCATAAACGAAAAACGAAATGCATTGCTATTGGGATGATTTTGCGGAAAACTTGCAAGTGCTTCATCGCAATATCTGATTACACTATCATTGTCGTATTCTGCCACATAACGAGCCACAACGATGCTATATATAAGTCGATTTAGAGAAGCAGATCCAAATCGAAGATAGGGTAGGGTAGCTTCGGCAGCTTCCCTAAATTCCTTGATAATAGAGGGCGTAAAGCTAACTCTTGTATTGCCAATAAGCCCAACTCTGCTGTGGTATTTTCGGATCACAGACTCTGCGTGTACGATCTCTAGTTGTCTAGTCGCTAAGCGTTCGTATTTTTTTATATGTCTAGAGCCATCATCAATACTGGAGTAGTGGAAGAGCAAATCATTGGCCACTAAGTGTAGTAAAGTGTGAATCTCTAGCTTTTTGAGTCGTGGTATTAGGTTTTTTGCAATCTCAATGCCTTCTTCCCGCTTGCCACTCATGAGTAGCGTTTTATATACTGCAAAATCTTTGTAGCAATCTTCATAGGCCGTCCGATGCATATTGTCTGGTGAAGACGGCGAAGCCAACAAGGAATGACCAAGTTGTGAACGCAGTTGGATTTTCATTTTATTGAAATACTTCTTGCGATCAATGCTTTTCAAGTGCTGCACACAAGCTTCATTTTCCGATAAGCCTCTGTTTTCTTTTAGGAAAAGGAATAGCCTGTTGAGACGAGGTGCAAAGTTTGGCTCGAATGTTGGCGGCAATAAATCGATGAGTCTATATACTAAATTCATAAAATAACTTAGATAACTAAACTATTGATTTTCAGTAGTTTAGTAATAAATAACCTCTCTAAAATATTGCAAATTAACCAGCGGTAGACGACACGC
>CAYQRA010000695.1:0-3997 GCA_964419315.1 uncultured Saprospiraceae bacterium
CCAATATCCAATATCCAATATCCAATATCCAATATCCAATATCCAATATCCAATTTCGATTATTCCGTTCTTTTTATTTTTCGACTAGAAATTTTCCCCAATAAACGGCCTCCCCACTACTTAGCGCCAACCAGTAAGTTCCACTTGCCCAATCGTCAAAACGATAGTTTTTCGAAAACAAACCCCGACCAAAGTCGATCTCTTCCGCATGCATTTGTTGACCCAAAACATTGAAGATTTTCAACGCTACTAATTTAGTCGCCTCTCCTTGCAAGACTAAAGCAAAATGCCCCGTGTTGGGATTGGGAAACAACTGTACCGTAGCTGGAAAAGTAGGGTCGTAAAGTCCATCAATCAATACATCAATGGTCTGCGAAAAAGTATCTGCTCCACAACTATTGGCCACGATCAATTGGACTTCATAACTGCCACTTCCACCATAGGTATGAATAGGTTCAAATTCTTCACTGCCATTTCCATCCCCAAAATCCCAACGAATAGAATCGGCATCTATATCGCTAGAGCTATTGGTGAAATCATAGGTCGCACTATTGCCCGTAAAACTAAAATCAGCAATAGGAGAAGGAAGCCCCACTATAAAATCCAATTGCTCCAAAGTGTCACTTCCTGTGGCATTGGAGACACGGAGTGTCACTGGCCAAGAACCCACACTATTATAAGTAACCAAAGGATTGGTTTCGGTAGAATTTTCTGGCTCCCCACCGGGGAAAGTCCAATGGCGTTGGTCGGCATTGCCTATGGTATTGTCGGTAAATTGAATTTGAAAAGGAGGGCAAGCTTCCTGAGTGTCGGCACTAAAAGCAGGTCTAGGAATAGCCTCAATATCTACCTGTTGAAAACTGCTGATGGTATCACAGCTATTGAAAGCTTTTAGCTCAATATCAAAAATGCCGCCTTGAGTATAAGTGTGATTGGGGTGTACTTCTGAACTAGTATTGCCATCGCCAAAATCCCAAAGGTAGCCATTGGCACCACTTGACATATTGGTGAGACTAATGGTCGCCAAGGTTTGTTCCAATTGAAAATCAGCACTAGGCGCTTCTTCAATAAAAATAAAACTATCTCTAAAAATGGCCAAAGAGCCTGCGGCGTTAGCTACCTGTAAAGACACCGCATGATAACCAGGCGTCGAGTAAGTGACCACCGGATTTTCCTCCGTGGAATTACTGGGCGTTCCTCCTAAGAAGAGCCAGAAAAAATCATCCGCATTTACCGAAGAGCTATTGAAAAATTGGACACTTGCGCCGGGGCAGCCTCCTCTAACATCGGTATAAAAATTGGGAATCGGATTAATCTGCTCTGGATTGATAATCACGGTTTCATAAGCGTAAGCGGTATCACATCCATTGATGGCTTTTAATTCCACTTGATAGATGCCAGGGACTGGATAATTATGATCAGGGTTGACTTCCGTGACAATATTATTATCTCCTAAATCCCAGATGTAAGAAGTGGCATTTAAAGAAGTATTGGTAAAGCTCACCATCTTATCAAAAATTTCATTACTAAAAGCCGCTTCTGGTTGAAGGTTGCTGATTTCAAATATTTCGGTTTTGTAAATGCTATCAGAACCAAGTGCATTGCTAACTTTTAGACTAGCACTATAGAAGCCCGCTTGGTCGTATACAACAGTTGGATTTTTTTCCGTCGAGGTCTCAGGAGTTCCATCGGGGAAAGTCCATTCCCAATTAGCAACGTTGGTGCTAGAGTGGTCGGAATATTGGACCGAAGCAGGTGTACAATAATCGAGAACCTCTACTTTGAAGTCGACCGTAGGAGCGACTAAAACAGTATTGATGGTATCACTTAAGAAAATAGGTTCTCCGGTGAGTAAAATATTTTGTGCACCGAGTATTTCGAGTTCTCCTGTTTCAGAATATTCCCAAGTTCTTTTTTGGAGGGTAGAAATATTCATCTCAGCGGGGAAGGAATAATTGCCTTGTACATCTTCTGATAAGTCCACTTGTGTTTTGGCCCAAAGGACATAATGATGGTGGCCATTTCTATCTAAAAAAGCCGCACCATCTAGGTGGTCTGGCAAGTTGAGTTCATTGGTTCTGTCGATATCGTATTCCGCACCAAAAACCAATTCTGAGATACTCCGATAAGCAATTCCCAAATTATTGATTTGTTGGCCATAAGGAAAAACACCAAATAAGACTTTGTACAAACCCATCAGCTGAAATTCTCCAACGGCTGTCTCTGGCGTATGCGAGTCAGACATATCGTAAACCTGCATTTGACGAATATCATTTCTCACCGATTCTATATAGGCTTTCATGACAAAATTAATTTGCACTTCATCGGAGCCGTAAGATTCTGCAGAGAAAGATTTTCTGGGTAAATTTATTTCTGTAATGATCCATTCTTTTTTAGGATATTGCTGGTCATCATAACCATAATTTTCGAGAATGATTTCGAAAGTATCCTTGGCATTGGAGATGCTGGTGATTGCTTTGTCGGTATGTCGAGAGTATACGAAATCTTGAATATTATCATCCCAGTATCGGAGGGTTCCATCAAAGTGTGGATAGGAGTGAATGCCAATAGCATCAAAGTAGGCTCCGCCTCCTAAGGGATAATCCGTATTTGTACTTCCATCAATTGGATTGTCCGTATTTCTCAAAATAGCATCTAGGAAAGCGGAAAATCCGACACTCGCTAAAGTGACATAACCTTCGGGGTCAACGGTTTTGATGACTTCATAGCTGATGCGTAAAAGTCGAATATAATGAAAGATTGGTGCTCGTAATTTATAGTCGCAAGGTTGTGGATTATTGTCCCACCAATTATTGGGTGTTCCCGGAGGGAGGTAGCCCGTAACAAAAGTATAATCAAAGCCGGGCTCATTCCAGATTTCCCAAAAACCTACTTCATCTTTGTATAGATTGACCATCTTCCAAAGGTAGAGGGCATAATAATTATTGTCATTGACTGGTGTTCCATTTTCTCCATTGTCCCAGATGTCTTCGTACATATTGGCAAAGAGTTCGGATTGTTCTTCGGGGCAATAATAGTTGGGGTCTCGATGTGCTTCCGAAGGAAAGCCAATGATGACGGTGTTGTCTTTTAATCCTAAGCTATCGTAATGTTTGAAAGTAGAAACACGAATGTCGTAATCAAATTCTTCTAAAAAATACTCAAACAAAGCCGGACGGATGGTTTTTGCTCCAGCTCCCCTTACGCCTTTTTTGGGATTGCCGGCAGCAATATCCGCAAGGGTGCCATCGGTCCAAGGAGGAAAATAACCAAGGTTGACACCGGGGCGAAAAGGTCCTTCGTAGGGATGTGGCACATCGTTGGCCGTGTAGGTAATTGGGGTTAGGTCAAAATCAAGAATGACTATCTCGCTTCTGATTACAGATTTGCAATCATTGGTAGAACGCAATTGGACGATGTAAACACCTTCTTCCGGGTAAGTATGTTGGGGACTATATTCGCTACTAAATTCTCCATCTCCAAAATCCCAAAGATAATTGGTGGAACCAGTACTCTGATTATTGAAATCAACACTCAGGCCAGTATTTTCAAAAGAATAAGAAACCTGAGGTTCAGGATTACTCATGTTGATATAAACAGAATCATAGGCTACTTCTGTCAGGCTATTGACGGTCAATGAAGCAACGAAAGTTCCGGAGTCTGGGAAATGAACAGTTGGTGTTTCTTCCGTAGAGGAGGCAGGAATTCCACCTTCAAAAGACCAAGAGATTTCAGTGTAGTCTCCGACAGACTCATTAAAGAATTTTATTTCCAAACCTGCACAACCACTGGTCGCTGTTGCCGTAAATTCTGCAATCAAAGTGTCTGCATTTACCAATGTAGAAGTGGCAAAAGAGCAATAGGAGAGAACCAGTAAAAAAAATCCGATTAGGAGGTTCGTTTTCATACAAAATACCATTCTGGGTTAGAGAATTTACAATTTTACCAGAGGGTATGTTTCCTTAGCGGAAAGATAGTTTATTGATTTTTAAAACAA